>NZ_SMLV01000298.1:0-8283 GCF_009711525.1 Fulvivirga lutimaris | reverse complement strand
TTGACTTCTTTAACTACAATAAACCGTTTGGCTGAAATGCAACTTTGACCATTATTAATCAATCGACTCGTGGCGCATGTTTTTGCTGCCTGTTCAAGATCTGCATCTTCTAAAACTATATATGGATCACTTCCGCCCAACTCAAGAACAGTTTTCTTTATCTGACTTCCGGCTATAGATGCCACCGATTTACCAGCAGGAGTACTTCCAGTAAGTGTAACTGCCTTAACCTTCTCATTCTTAATTACTTCCTCTACTTTGTCAGATGGAATAATGAGTGTTCTGAAAATATTTTTAGGGAAACCTGCCTTTTGAAAAACCTTCTCAATGGCAATAGCACAACCACTTACATTTGATGCATGTTTTAGCACACCCGCATTTCCGGCCATTAATGCCGGTGTAGCAAACCTCATCACTTGCCAAAAAGGAAAATTCCATGGCATTACTGCCAATACAACCCCAATTGGCCTGTAAGCAACAAAGCTATGAGAAGCATCAGTATCTATTTTATTATCTTCCAAAAAGCCTTTGGCATTATCAGCATAATAATCACAAACCCAGGCACACTTTTCTATCTCAGACGCACCATCCTTTAAGACCTTTCCCATTTCCAAAGCCATCAATTCAGCATAAGAAGCTTTATTTTGTCTTAAAACTTCAGCCGCTTTGTGCATTAGCTCACTGCGTTGTTCAAAGTTTGTTTTTCGCCAATCTTTCCAATCATTGTGAGATTCGTCAATAACATGTTTCACCTCTTTAGAAGTCATTGCCTTATAGGTTGCAATGTTTTCTCCATTAGCAGGATTGATTGATTCTAGATTCATTATTTTTTACTTTATCAGATGTACCCATCCATTACAGGTAGTCTCATCTTTAATAACAGCTTCATAATAATATACACCAGACGGTTCATTTGCTCCATTCCAATCATTCTGATAGTCATCCGTTTCTAAAATAGTCTTACCCCATCGGTTCCAAACCGTTAACTGTACCTTATTCGGGGCGATTATTTCAAAAACTTCATTATCTGAATCTCCATTTGGCGTATAAACATTGGGCACTTTAAGTGTTTGTATGCCAACAGTTTTTGTTTCTTCATACACACATTGCCCACTTACCCCAATTAAAGATACGGAATAGTTACCATCTTGCTGATAGTTATGCGTTTCCTCAGGTTGATCCGAGATGGAGCCATCTCCAAAACTCCATGAATAAACACCCTCATCCACACTTGTATTTGCAACTTGCAATTGAGGTCTTGAAAAACAATCATACACTTTGAGTATATCAAAACTCAAATCAAGTCCGGGCAGCACTTCAATGTTAACTGTATCGATTTTACTGCAGCCTAGTTCATCACTTAAAGAAATATAATAGGTTGTATTTTCTATAGGTGCCACTTCATAGACGGCATTTGTAGATTGAGAAAGACTGTCTACACTAGTCCAAAAGTAACTGGTGCCTCCGAATGCTGTCAACCGGACAGAACTTCCTTCACAAATTTGCTGGTCATCAATGACATCAAAAATCGGACGTGCTACTCTGAGTGTGGTAGAAGTAATATCTTCTGCAATACAAGTATTCTGATCTATGGCTTTTAGTGTAATCTTATAACTACCAGCATTGGCATAATTATGAACTATTGGCAGCGTGTCATTAACTACGGCTTCATTTCCATCCCCAAAATCCCACTCAAATATTTCACCCCCAATACTTAAATTTTGAAAGACTACATCATCAGGAAAGCAGACAATGGAAAGCCCCGGGTTATCAAAATCAACAGAATTGGTTTGAATGATGGCTCTCAACGAAGCTAGGTCAAACTTAAAAGCTGCATTATTACAGTTTTGACTATTATTAGTTGAAGAAAAGGCCTCAGGTGTGGTTGGAAAATCAGAAAAGCCGTTGCATCCTGCACAGACCGCATGATATACAATTCCTCTCTTGTCAAACCTACTTGTACCGCCATCAACATGCGTTTGAGATTGGCTTCCTCCCAGATATGTGGCATAAAGTAACTCTTCTGCATTAGCACTTAAAGTCATAAGATAAAAATCAGATCCGCTGGTCGTTGACTGAAACGCATCAGATGTAATTGGCATTCCAACCGTAGAACCTCCAATAAAACCAGCATTTGTTCCTCCACCCCATCCACTGAGGTATATGTTGTCACAGTCATTGACTAAAAAAGCCGTTGGAGAAATATTTGGGGTGTTACTTGAAGATCCGAATCTGGTCGATAACTCTAAATTAGTGAGGTCACTATTCCATTTTTGTAAAAACTGTCCACCTCCTGAGCTGTACACATTCCCCTTTATTGGGAAAGCTCCACCAGTCTGTCCATATGTATAAATATTATCATCTGAATCTAAATCAATAAAATATACCTGATCGGCCTCACTAGTTCCTACATAAACACCTGTATCCAACTCATAACTAAGGTTGTCTATTATGGACACCCAACCATCAATCTTTCCAGGCTTATTGTTTGAAAAACGTCCTGTAAACTCAGCCACATCTGAGGAGTTAGTTCCTCCAGCTACTATTATCTTCCCATCGCTACTTGCCTTTATTGAATAGGCAGCATCCATCACCGAACCACCCAGGTAAGAAGAAAAAAGTAATTGAGATAGATTCGGGCTTATTTCAAAAATCACAGCATCTGTTGATCCTCCAGAAAAGGTATCTTGAAAGGCATTTAATATTGGAAAGTCAATAGAACTCGTTTTAGAGGCTATTAATATATTACCATCTTCCTTTATATAGATATCACCTCTGGATTGATCTCCGTAGTTACTAACCAAAGCCTCTCCAGCTATCATTAATCCATCATTAGCCGTGCCGCCAATAAAAGTAGATGCAAGCAAGTTACTTCCAGTGGCACTTAACTTGGTTATGAAAATATCAGATCCTAATGGGAATAGCACATTATTAGCACCTCCACCAAAAGGTTCAGCATTTGTACCTCCTGCGTAGGAAGACTGAAAGGCATTTTGTGTTGGATAATTGGATGAACCTGTAACACCCATAATAAGCAGATTATTATCCTTATCCACTATCAGGCTTTGAGGTATCTCAGATTGACTTCCTCCCAAATAACTGGCATATATTGGTTGTTGACCTAGTGAATCATATTTAAGGATAGCAACATCCCAGGCTCCGGCATATGTTGTCTGATAGGCTCCGGCAGTAGCCGGAAATGCTCCACCGGAATAGTGACTTGTTATACCTCCAGAATACAAATTGCCTGCATCATCAAATGTGGCTGTATTGCCCCAATTATCAGCCGTGGAGCCAGAATAGGTCGAAAAAATTAATGTAGGATCAATCGTGAGTTCCAAACAAGGGTCATAATCTTCAAGAAGATTAATAGATAAACTCCCTTCATTCAATGAAAACTCAGCCTTGTAAAATTTCTTTTCACCATCAAGCCATTGATAAGCAATTGGCCGGGTTTCCATTAACTTATTAACCTCGGTTTCAATATTTAGATGACCTAATTCATCGATATAAGATGTACTAGCCCCGTCAATTTCTATTTCAATTTGATTAATATCAGCTTCTGGCGCTACTATAAAATCATACTTTACGCTATTACTATAGTTGTAATACTTAAAGTCTATTCCATCATACAATTGACTGTAGTAGATTTCTGCATACTCATGAGCACCAGTTCCCCAGTTGCTTTTATCTCCAACAAAATAATTATGAACAAGCTGCCCTTGAAGATTACCGTTCACAATAACATCGGGATTGGCATTCTTAAACTTAAAATAATAGGCATGCCGATTTATGGTATTACTTTCAGACTCTCCGTCCTGATGCAAACCAAAACCGGGTTCATCATGATGGGACTTCATACTATAAAAGTCATATATGAGCTTATCATCTTGAAAAAACACTCTGCCTTCGGGCAGCTTTCCGTAGTAGAAATTCTCAGGTGCGTATTGTCCTTTATTCTCTATGAACATGGTCTGGGCAAGCACCGGACAGCATTTGGAAATCAGTAAGCATAAAAAGATTACTCCTGAGAGGCTTTTCATATAAGAATGATTATTACTTTAATACCACATTATTTTTGGCATGGAATATTAAAGATAATTAACCTATACTTCTTTTCTTAAAACTTCAAGTGGTGATCGATGAATTACCCCTCTTGTATTTAACCATCCCACAAAAATAGTCAAGCCCATAATGGTCAACCAGAGATATAAAAGCCCTAAATAGTCTGGAAGGAAGATCACTTCAAAAAAGAATGTAGATAACAACCATCCGGAAATTAGTGACAAAGAGATTCCTGTTAAACCTGCAAAAAAACCCAGGTAGCCATATTCTAAAATTGTCATACCAACAATTTGCTTACTCACAGCACCAATTGTCCTTAGCATCACATTCTCCTTAAGCCTTATGTACTTACTATTGATTACAGCTCCTGCCAGAACTACCAGTCCGGTTAGCACACTAAACAAAGCCATAAACTGAATTACAAAAGATACCTTATCAAAGAATTCATTTATTGTAGTAAGAACAAGGCTCAAATCAATTAATGATACATTAGGAAACAAGGCTACCAACTCCCGCTGATAAGTATTTGCCTTAGATTGAGCATCTATTCTAGTAGTAAGCACGTAAATCTGGGGTGCATGTTCCAAAACCCCATTTGGGAACACAAAAATAAAATTTGGAGGGTCAACAGGCCAATCCACGTCTCGAATACCTCCTAAATAGGTAGTAATACTAATACCCTGAACATCGAATACAATCTCATCACCAATATTCAACTCAAGATTTTCATGCATTCCCTTACTAATGGTCACATAAATACTGTCATTTGAAATATGCTGTAATTTACCAGTCTCTAATATTTCTGACGTATGAATTGAGTCTCTGTAAGTGACCCTGTACTCTCTGGTAAGTGCCCAGTTTGGGACGGCATCAGTTGTATCTTGTTGAATATCTCTAATAGTCTGTCCATTAATACTGCTCAACCTACAGGTAATAATTGGAACTAGCTGTTGAACGGGTAGCTCATTGTCAATGGTCAACTTCACAACACCCTCTCTCTGATTTGGTTGTATGTCAAAAAGAATGGTATTAGATTGATTTTCATTACCAACAAACTCCACCTGATTCAGCAGGCTATTTTGAATAATATTTAAAGTGGCAATTAGAAAGGCTCCAAGGCCAATTACCACAACTAATACAATTGTTTGATTGTTAGGTCTGAATAAATTGGCAAGACTCTGCCTCCAAATGAATGACCACCCTGACGGAAAGAATTTTCTGACCGTTCTCATCAAAAGAAGGGCTACACCTGCCAATGCAGCAAAAGCTACCACCAACCCTAAAAAGAATAAGGCGCCAATTGTAAGGCTTGAGGATTGATATGCAGCAAAGAGCAGTGGAAATAATAAAATCAGAACAATAACCAATATTCGGGATTTTGAGAACTTCCTTAATGGCTCAAAACCAGTTCTCAATACTGATAATGGGGGCACAAACCTTACGGATATTAATGGAAGTACTGAGAATAATATTGAAATGACTAACCCAAGTAAGAGGCCTTCAAATATGGCTCCCCACGCAATACTAAGATCCAAATCCAGCGGTATAAACTCCTGAAGTAGAACTGGCAATCCGTATTGAATAATCACGCCTAACAAAACCCCAATAGCACTCCCTACAAGTCCTATAACCAATGTCTGCACAAAAAAGATATTGAAGGCCTGCCACCCCGAAGCCCCGATACACCTAAGGACCGCAACAGTGTTTCTCTTTTCTCTAACGTAGATGTGTACTGAACTGGCTACACCAATACACCCAAGTATTAAAGCAACAAATGCCAGCAAATTGAAGAACTTATAAAGGTTCTGAAAGCCCTCTCCAAGGTTCTCCTTTCGCCTCTCAACCGTTTCTACCGAATGCCCATATTTTCTGGCAATAGGTTTCAACATATCTACAAATTTGTCCGTCTCTTCTTGTGAGGCTGTTTTAAAATATCTTTTATAATCGACTCTACTACCATACTGTACCAAACCTGTAGAATCAAGATACTTCATTGAAATATATACCGAAGGAGTAAAAGTAGACTGAATACCACCTCCACCAGGTATTTTAGAAACTTCTCCTGCAATTTTAAAGGTCATTTTTCCAATTTTCACGGAATCATCAGCACTGACATCATATTGCCCCATGATGTTTTTGTCCATCATGGCATAGGGCTCATTCCTCATTAACTCAGGAGCATTCTCCGGAAGGGTCTCCAACTCACCATAGAAAGGGAAATCACCTTCAATGGCTACAATTCTCACCAATCTTGTTCCCGGAGTGCTGGTCATAAACATAACCATAGAAGCCAAATCGGCCTCGCTGGCTTTTTCAGCTTTTACCGAATCAAAAGCCTGAATCATTTCTTCTTCAAAAGCCTTATTACCATTCACGGCAAAGTCAGCTCCTAAAAGGTCTTTAGCCTGATTATCAATACTACCTTGCAAATTGATATTGAAGGAGTTAATAGATACCAATGCTGCAATACCAATAATTACAGAAGAGATGAACAGGAAAAGCCTACCTAGGTTATTGCGGGCATCCTTCAAGGCCATTTTCCAAACCCATTTATCAGAAAAAAGTGAATTTTTCCTTTTCTTAATCTTGATCAAATATTCCATTTATGCCTTCGCCAGGGTTTTTTCATCACTTATTACTCTACCACCCTTTAACCTTAAAATACGGTCGGTAAATGAGGCCAATTCGAGGTTGTGAGTTACCATTATTAAGGTAGTGCCTTCCTGTTTGTTGAGATCGAACAAAAGATTTTGAACTTTATCTGCAGTTTCTTCATCAAGATTGCCGGTAGGCTCATCAGCAAATAACACCTTGGGTGATGTAATAAATGCTCTTGCCATAGCCACCCTCTGTTGTTCACCACCAGATAATTGAGATGGATAATGAGTCATTCTGTCTCCCAGACCTACTCTTTCAAGGAGTTCTACAGCTTTATCCTTAAAGTTCTTTTCACCTCTTAGCTCTAAAGGAACAGTGACATTCTCCAGTGCAGTAAGTGTTGGTAAAAGTTGAAAATTCTGAAAAATAAACCCCACATTTTGGTTTCTCAAATAAGCTCGATCATCTTCATCAAGTGCGTTTAGCTTTATACCTGCCAAAGACACCGTCCCGCTAGATGCAATATCCAGACCTGCACACAACCCCAGCAAGGTGGTTTTTCCACTACCAGAGGGGCCAACTATTGATATGCTAGAACCTTCCTCGATACTGAAAGACACATCATCCAGAACCGTCAATGATTTATTTCCTGATTTAAAAGTTTTAGCGAGTTTTTCAACTACAAGAATATCTGCCATAGTGAGAATAACAAGATTTTATGTTTATCGTTAAAAATGTGTTAAACATTTCCTTCGTTTAACGTGATATTAAATTTTTGTTTACTTTAATTAACATATTTGGAGCAATAATTGATTAAAACTAATTAATGTTCAATCAGTCATCAAATCAAAGACCCCACATGAAGCTCAAGTTATTAGGTTTAATACTTATATTTTTTACGTTAGCATTTACATCTGAGAAAAAGACAATCCTGTTTTATGGAGATAGTTTAACTGCTGGTTATGGACTTTCTAAAGAGCAGGCATTTCCAGCTGTTATAGATCGAAAATTAAACTCAAATGCTGATCAGTATAAGATCATCAATGCAGGATTAAGTGGTGAAACAACTGCCGGAGGTTTAAACAGGTTAGACTGGATACTTAAAGAACCAGTAGACATCTTTATACTTGAGCTTGGTGCTAATGATGGGCTAAGAGGGCTTCCTCTCGCACAAACCGAAAGCAACCTTCAACAGATTATTGACAAAGTGAAGGAGAAAAACCCAAATGTTGAAATCATAGTTGCTGGCATGATGGTGCCTCCTAATCTAGGTGAAGATTATACCGATAACTTCAGATCTATCTTTCCAAGAATCGCAAAAAAGAACAATGCTTCGCTTATCCCCTTTTTACTACAAGGTGTGGCTGGAGACGAAAATCTTAATCTGGCAGATGGAATTCATCCTAATGTTGAAGGGCATAAAATAGTTGCCAACAATGTTTTGGAGGTTATAAGACCGTTATTATAGCAAAAGACAAAAAAGATAATTTCTATTGAAGTAATTGTCGAATATTTATAGCTTTGCGACTTCATTTCGAAAGTTAAAATGGCGCTGTGGCCGAGTGGCTAGGCAGAGGTCTGCAAAACCTTCTACAGCGGTTCGAATCCGCTCAGCGCCTC
>NZ_SMLV01000216.1 GCF_009711525.1 Fulvivirga lutimaris | reverse complement strand
CATATATGTAAGGTTACCACAACTTTAATATAGATATCTACGCTTGGCTTTATTTAAATTGAATAATTATTTAAACGGATTATAAATTGCTTAGATAATTACTACTTTTACCCACTTAAGTCAAAATTGATTTCTTGAAAAGAATGAAAATATTCCTCCGCCTCTCTCTATTGTTAATTTTTGTTGGTTTTACTCAACTAATCTATGGTCAAGCAATAAGTACTGCTAGACATGAAACTGATGATCAATTAACAGTAGAAGTTACATTTGACGCTCCAATTCCCAACTCCGCACCCTATAATGTGCCTGGGAATTATACGCTTGGTGGAGGAAATGTTATTAATTCTGTTTTTGTTTCAGGTAATTCTGCTTTTTTGACTTTGAGCGCACCCGTACCTATTGGTTTAAGTTCATTCACTGTATCTTTTGGAGGAGATACAATTAATTCTGAAAACAATCGAACATTTACTTGTGATGACCTTACATGGGAAGCAACAACAACACCGACACCACCTTGCGCACCTGTAGATCCTATTACCAGAATGGTATATCGGGTCAGTTTGGGTTTTAGAAATTCAAGTAATTATAATATAAACATAATGAAGCTTCAGGTAAACTTTTTTGGTTTAGCAGGGGGAGTTAGGCAAATTTTTGGTTACGAATCAAATTCTTCTGGAACTCCAGCCGCAAGTACTAATTACGTTGCTTTTGATGCTAGTTCCGTTGCTTTTTTGTATCCAGATGATGATCCTACTTGTTCTTACACCTCTATTTGGCGTCCGAATTTAGTTGGGTTTGCAGCATGCCCTACATCAGATCCTAATGAATTCATTACGTATGCTTCACATAATGAAGATAATGAAGGTGGGGGAGTTATTGATTTAGAACCTACCGTTGCTAATACTGATCTTGTATGTCTAAATGATGAGGTTGATATGTCCTTTTCGGATGTATCTACTCTTAATTGTATAAATGACCCTAGCCAACCAAATGATGATGATAGATGGGTTAGAGTAATTTATGGTGATGCAGGCAGAGCTGATGTTGATAGAATACCAAACGTATTTGTAGGAGGAGTACAGGTGACGGATGAAACTGGTGCTCTAATTGCTGGGGAATATATTCCAACTTTTGGCGGAGCCACTGCTGCTTTGGGAACCGGTGATTTAATAGGTGTTGTACAATTTAACGATCCTGCTAATCAATTGCCATTTGGTGCGTTAGATCAAATAACAACTGTTTCAACACCCGCAGCCTTTAGTAATAGGGATGTGGGTGATCGTTTTTATGTAACTATTGAGTATTGGAATGTTTGTAATCCTTATTCCTTAGGAAATGCTGCTGCAAATCAAGTGACTGCTCAAGATTTTATTCGAATAATTGACATTCCTCCTGCTCCGGGAGCAAATCCAGATATATTGTGTGAAGGAGATGGCCTTGGTGGGGTGAATTTTACTGTGACAGGAACAGCCGGAAGTTCAGCCATTAACTGGTATGATGATGATCCTAATGCTGGAGGGGTTTTAATTGCCAATCCAAATGGCAATAATGCAACTAACTTCCCAGCTACTAGTTTCCCAGGTGGCTTAAATACCAATGTGCCTGGCGTTTATTCAATGTGGGCGACTTATGTGCTAGGAGCAACTAATAGTTGTGAAAGTGATCCTGTTGAAATTACTATTACAGTTAGAGAGGACCTTAATCAGCCTGGGGTAATTACAGGAACATCACCGATTTGTGATGGAACAAATAATGTCAGTTTCTCCGTTGCCGCGGCCCCTGGTAATAATCCATTTGGTGGAGCAATAGAGTACCAATGGAGTAGTACGGGTGGTGGCGGTGTAAATCTTGATGCCACTACGGGTAATAACATAACTGTTGATTTTAATATTGGAGGGTCATTTACATCAGTTACAAGAACAATTCGAGTAAGACGTATTTATTCTTCCGCTCCAACTTGTCCTTCTAATTTCAGAACATTTACAGTTACAATTTTCGGAAATACTGAGGGTGGAACTACTGATCCCGACAACGAAATTTGTGAGGGGGATAACACTGGATTAATAACCTTGAATGGGGAAATTGGTACGATTCTTAACTGGGAAAGACAAGTTAATGGTGGTGGATTTATTGATATTGGAAATAATGGAAATCTTACTTTCAATGAGGTATTAGCCACAGAAGGAACTTATGAGTATCGTGCAGTTATTGACAACGGCCCTTGTGCAACAGAAAGAAGTACAATCACCACGATCACTGTTAATCCTGTTCCAGCTACACCAACAATTACAGAAGTAGGCGATGGACTTGATATCTGTGAAAACGGAGATCAGGTAATTCTACAATCTAGTGACGCTGATGGTAATGCAGATGAATATGCATGGTTTAAAGACCCTGATTACGTTACCCCTGTTCAACAAACCAACAGTAATCAACTTATATTAACCTCAGTTGCAGAGTCAGGTACATACGCCGTGCAGGTTATCGGTATTGATCCTACAGACTGCGAAAGCCCTCTGTCTGCGCCTATAGATGTAGTTGTTAACCCATTGCCTACCGCTACAGTTACAGGCGGAGGTTCAGTTTGTGCAGGTATACCAGGACCTCCAGCGGTTATAACATTAACGGGAACTGGTCCTTGGGATGTTACTTATGAACGTAATGGAAATGCTACTACAGTAAATGGAGTGACATCCCCATTTGTAATACCGGGTTCTACAATTGTTACTGATGACCCTGATACTTACGTTGTTACATCTGTAACAGATTTAGGAACTTCAATTAATTGTACAGTAACAGCTCCTTCAGCTAATATTACAGGTTCTGCAACAATTGCAACAAGTCTTACCCCGCCCCCTACAATTGATGGATTCGTGGTTGGAGCAGCTATTTGTGATGATGGCCCCGGTACACCATTACCAAACATAACCTTAGACTTAAATCCAAATTCTATTGAAAATTATGATATAGATTTCGAAGTATATGAATCAGCTGCTCCACCTCCTGTTGGCCCATCGATATTAACCAGAACTATTAATAAGACAACGGATGCAATTGGTGCTTTAACTTTTTCTGCGGCCGATTTGGACTATGCAGATTTATCAAATTTATCTGATACATATACAATAAGGCTAACTTCAATTATTAATACAGTTACTGGATGTAATGCTGCTGGTTTACCAGTGGATCAGCAAATAATTGTTAATCCTCGCCCTGCGGATGCTGCTAATCCAGTAGATGCTATTGCCTGTTCTTCAGATGCTACGGGAGCGACAATTTCCGTGGATGATCCAGGCGCGGGCTTTGTTGTAAGATGGTATACTGCTTACACAGATGAAGTTACCAACACTCCAGCTATAGGGGTGACTGGAGGTTCTAACGAAGAGACTTTTACTCCAACTAGTAATGCTACGCAGACCTATTTGGCCATAGTAGAAAGCAATACTGCTCCAACCAACTGCCATAGCTTAAATCCTTTGTCAGTTCAGCACACTCAGGACGTACAACAATCTGCTGCTGTGGCTCAAGCAGATGATCAGACTTGTGATGAGTCTTATATACTATCAGCAACTGCTCCTGCAGTGGGTACAGGATATTGGTCTACTACTGGTATATTATACTATGAAAATTTCGATGACCTGGCAGATGGTATCGATTCTAATACTGATTTATATGGATGGACTACTGACGTTAGTAGCTTGGTAGCCTATGTGCCTCCTGGTGATTATTTTGAAGTGCGTTCAGGAAGGTTTGAGGGAAATGATTTAGGAGACAACTCTGCTGAGGCGCTGTGGAACTCTGACATTATAGATGTGTCAACAATTAACACTATTGATATTAGTGCAGTCTTATACAAAAATGGTGATCTTGAAACTCAAGATTATATTGAGATATACCATATTTTAGATGGTATTCCTACAAAATTTGGGGAGATAATTCGAGGAGTAAATGATAATGTGCCACCAGACCCAGCACTTCTTGAAATTGATGCGTCTGCTTTAGCTCTTGATGTTTCAGGCGTTAATAACCTGCAGATTCAAGTAAGAATGAATAGTAATGGAGATGGTGATATTCAGGGTTTTGATGACTTAATCATAAAAGAAACTGGATCTTCTTCATTAACATTTGCGGATATTTTTGACGAGAATACTACCGTTTCTGGTCTACAAGATGGAGCTAACAGTATTTTCTGGAATGTAGTCAGTGATTTAGGTGTATGTCCACCAAATTCCGAAGAAGTAGTAATAACAAAAATAGTTGCCCCTATTGGAAATGATATTACTGATGATTATTGTGAGGATACTTTCAACGGAACGACTGTAGCTAATGTCGATCTTTCTATTTATGATGCTACCGTTGCCCCAGTAGGAACAACTGTTGAGTGGTTTACAAATGATACAAGGACTATTCCAGTACCTTTAGTTGGACCAGGTCCTGACCCAATAGTGACGATAAGTAATGGTGATATTTTCTATGCTAGAATAACCGAGACTGGAAGTGGTAGTAACTGTCTGAACGCGGTGCCGGGTCCAGGTTCTGTAACCTTTACAGTTAACTCATTGCCTGCTGTTGCAGCGCCTCCGTTGGCTGATCGTACTTTTTGTGATGATGTTCAAGGCTTGCCTTTGGAAACAGATTTGCCAGTAACCTTGAATAGTTATAATACCGACATTAGTGCTACAGGTACAGTTACATGGTTTCCTACTCAAGCTGATGCCTTGGCAAATACAAACGAGTTTGCTCCAGCCGTAGTAAATACAGTTGGTGGATATACTGCTTTCGATGGAGTACCAGTTTTTGCAAGGGTTGTTGATGGAAACAGCTGTGTTAATGTTCAGGAAGTAGAATTTGTGATTCAGCCACTTCCTCAAACTCAGCCTACAATTGTTGGAGACTTAACAGCCTGTTCTAGTGCCTCCACAGTTAAAGTTTATCAGGTAGATGCTGCTCTGAATGCTTTTGGTGCATCCCATGTATATAATTGGGAGGTTGATGGCAACGGAACTAATTTTGAAGTTTTTGATGGCACAGCATTTACTACGACTGATTCTTATACAGTAACTCAAAATTCATTTTTGCTATTATTGAGATTTCCAAATGCAGGAACATTTGATATTAGTGTTACCGAAACTATTGACGGTTGTGAGGGTGGAATTGTTCAGAGATCAGTTGTTATTGCAGATGCACCACCAGCTTTGACCTTCTTAGCTCCACAAACTGAAGCATGTAAGGGTGAACAAAATGTTATTTACGCGTTAACAACAGCCCCTGTTGGCGGTTCTAGGTATGACTGGACTGTTGTTGGCGGTAATATTATAGGTCCAAGCAGCGGTAATTTTACTTCGATAACAGTTAATTGGTTTGATGGGACTGATGGGTTAGGAAACCCAGTTACTCCTAAAGTTTCTGTAACTGAAGCGAACACCCTTGGTTGTGTAAGTGCTGCCACAGAAGTTACAGTAAATTTAAGAGATGTTCCAATTATGGCCCCTCCTAATAGTGCGAGTATATGTAGTGGTGATGCACCTTCATCTGTACTTAATTTTCAGGCTAGTTATGATGGACTTGATCCAGGAATTTCAGCAGACCCGCTTGTTAATCCTGCCACTTTTAACTGGACAGTTACTGCAATTGATGCAGGAATAACAGGGTTGTTACTTGGTGATAATGGTATTGGAGATGTAGCCACTGTTTTGACAAACGTTTCTGGTAGTACCAAGATAATTGAGTTTAGTGTTACTGCAATTGAAAATGATAATCCAATACCTCCTTCTTGTGAAAGTGATCCACAGATTGTAACAATTACTGTAGAACCACAGCCAGTGATTGTACCA
>NZ_SMLV01000180.1 GCF_009711525.1 Fulvivirga lutimaris | reverse complement strand
CGATATAAATGCTTTGAGCGAAGCCCGACATATGACCGAGGATCAGATAGCTGAAGAACAAAAAATTGTTGAAGCAGCGAAGAATGATGCCCGGGCATTTGCCGCGATATACGATCGCTATTTTGAGCAGATCTTTAATTTCATATTAAGGAGAACAGATGATGAAGGACTGACGGATGATCTAACGTCTCAAACGTTTTTAAAAGCACTGCAAAGCTTAAAAAAGTATGAGTTCAGGGGTCTGCCCTTTTCGGCCTGGCTGTATAGGATAGCAAGTAATGAAGTGAATAAACATTACAACAAGAAGAAAAGGAAGCGGGTTTTTAGTCTTGAAGAAGAAAGGTTATTTGAAATTATAGAAACCGATGACAGCAATCCGGAACTGGATGGGCAGATAGGCACTTTGATAAGTACACTAAATGATCTGCCAACCGATGTAATGGAAGTGTTGGAACTAAGATTTTTTGAAGAACGGAGTTTTAAAGAGATCAGTTTCATTTTGAATATTAGTGAGAGTGGCGCCAAGATGAGATTGTATAGAGCGATAGAAAAGTTAAAGAAGTATTTCACGGTCAACTGGAAAGAGTAATGGGAAGACATGAAATAAGATTAAGAAGAAGGAAGATGACCTCAGGTAGAATTGAGGGATATAAGGACTATCGTGACCTAATGAACAAGCATAGCCGAGCAGATAGGTTAAGAAAGGCGTACAGGTTGTTTCTGATTGTTTTGGGAACAATTGCCTTGTTATTTTTCTCTTATCTGTTCTTCAGATCACCACAAAAACAAGCCCCAACAAGCGGGGTTCAGAAAATATCCCGGCCGGGTGTTTTAATCAATTATTCACTAAACACCGAAAACAATGGAAAAACGTAAAAATCCAGAAAAAGAGCTACGCAATAAGTCGGGCCTTTTCTTCCAAATTGGCCTACTCATCGCAATGATGGTATGTGTAAGTGCCTTTGAGTATCGTACTAAATCGATAGCTCATGACCCTATTGATCTTACCGTAATGGTAGATGAAACAATTATTCCACCTATCACTATTCAGGATCCACCACCTCCACCACCCAAACCTAAGCTTATGAATCCCGTGGAGGTGCCCAATGATGACCCTTTGGAAGAAATTCCTCCTGAAGTAGTCATTCCAACTGATGATCCTATACCAACCCCTCCAGTTGTTCTCGAAGAACCTCCAGTGGAAGATGCTCCGGTTGGTGATTTTACAATCGTAGAGGATATGCCTGAGCCAGATGGAGGTATAGCAGGGTTTTATAAGTATGTTCAAAAAAATCTTAAATACCCTCCTGCTCCCAGAAGAATGGGAATCGAAGGTAAAGTGTTTGTTCAGTTCGTAATCGATGAAAAGGGAGAGTTGGTAGAATTTGAGATATTGAAAGGAATACATAAAGACTGCGACAATGAAGTACTCAGAATTATGAATAAGGCACCTAAATGGAAACCAGGGAAGCAGCGCGGAGTGCCAGTAAGAGTGAAACAAGTGTTGCCGATTGAGTTTAGATTGAACTAGTTGCAAAACCCCCAATCTCTATTGACCGGAGACTGGGGGTATTTTTATTTATTCAACTTTCAAATCCACCCCTTTCCAATCAAGGCTTGTTAAAGCAGCGCTGCCATTCGACCCAACTTCATAATTTAATTTTACGTCTTCAATATCAGTGGTTAGCACACCTTGTTCGGTATGATGAAGTTCTGTGTTAATTTCGAAAAAGCTCTTGATTTTGCGTTTTACAGATAGGTAAAGCCCGCCAGCCCTGTTCTCAACTACCACATTATAATCCAAAACTTTGTACTTGCCAGGAAGATCGTTTAGAAGGCTTTCAGGCATTTCTAAAGTCTGCTGCTCAACTTCAGCCATTTTTATTGCCTCAAGCCAGGGATCTAATCTGCTTACATGATCATCAAAACTGTAGGCTACTGAAACATTAGGCTTTAATTCCTTCCGATTATCTGATTGCCAGCTTGTTGGCCAAAACTTATGCGTTAATGAAATCATCTGTTTAGAATGAGGAAGATCAATGTACTTTGTATCCCCCACACTATTTGGGCCTTCACCTGTTGGCTCACCAATAAATATTGCTTTGGTATTAAGCTCCAAAATAGAAGATAACTCCATCACTGTTCCTCTTGTGGCTCGACTGATGAGCACAAATAATTTGCCTTTTTTATTGAGTTGAGATTTCTGAATTAAATCAGTAAATGGCTTAAGTTTAAAACCATTCCCTCCACCCCCGAAACGATTGTCAATAATCAGTTTATCGATCTTTTTAGAATTTAAATCTTTTTCTATTCCACTGACAAATTTTGAAAAGCTGTCACCAGTATCATTATCAGCTATAGCTTGAAATTGAATTAATAATGTGTTCGTATCTGTGTCATAAGACTTCCAATAATTACTCCTATGCTCGGCTTCCTCGCTCCCAATAAGATTCCGCTGAAGTGCTGAATAATTATCATATGAGCCAAAATCAACTTTTGTGGTTTGTCCTCCTTCCAAAGTTAAATTCACACTTTTATCAGTCTCCTCTAAAATACCAGCGCCCTTTAACCAAAGACTGCTTTGTAGATAAAAAAGGAAAACATACTTTTTGTAATTCTCATTATCACCAGAAAGATATGGGCTCAATTGATCATAAAGTTGCTCTACCTTGATTCCATTTATTGCCACTACTTTATGATTTTTTAATGATTTATAATCCTCAAAAGCATCCAAGACATAAAGTCCATCGCTGAACAAATAGGTTTTGATAGGCAAAATGGAATTATCAAAAGCGGACTGTATTGGTAGGAGCCTAATACCTTCATCACTTAACTCAGCTAACAATTTCTGAATGGCCATTACCTTTTGAATGTGGCTCAAATCATTAAAATGCTCTTTTA
This sequence comes from Fulvivirga lutimaris, assembly GCF_009711525.1. Classification (GTDB taxonomy): domain Bacteria; phylum Bacteroidota; class Bacteroidia; order Cytophagales; family Cyclobacteriaceae; genus Fulvivirga; species Fulvivirga lutimaris. The sequence goes on along the minus strand of NZ_SMLV01000180.1, from coordinate 1,397 downwards.
AAGAATTGAATTTATTATCCAAGTTATATTGGTTAGCATCAGGTACAATTTTTCCAATCTGCTCCTTAAGAAAATTTAAATCATTTCCCCACTCATCATCAGTTTGCGAATAACTAAATACTGAAATAAGGGCAAGTAGCAATGTAGTTATTAGTTGTTTTGATCTCATGATTATTTATTAAACATGTGATCAAGAAAATTTCCAATGGTTGTATAAGTCGACTGTTTATTCTCGCCAATTTCTCTAAGCCTTTTTAGTTCATTTTGACGGTAGAGCTTGCGGCCTTGTAGCAATGACTCTATGTCTTTGACATTCAAGGCATTTTCTAAAGGGTTTTCTTTAAGAATTATTAAATCTGATATTGCTCCTTTTTTAATCACACCGAGCTTATCATTCTTCAAAACTTTAGCTGCATTTCTAGTGGCTGATTCCAATATCTTGAAATTGCTTAATCCCGCCTTTTGCAAAAGATCAATCTCCCATAATACCGTTTCACCAGGCACAGTTAGTACTGGTCCTGTATCTGTTCCAAATATTAATGGCACTCCAACCTCTTCAAAAATATTGACAAGTCTTTCCATAAAGGCATACTTCTTCACAGTCCAGTCATATCCATCCTGACTGTAGCCAGGGTACTCGCTGATCTGCTTTTTACCGATAAATAGTATTAGTGGATTAATTATATTGGAATACTGGGTGTCCAAAAAGTCTTGTTTTTCTGTTACCGCCATAAACACCTGGTGATAAGCAGCCAAATTGACACAAACAGCTACCTGATTTTCCGCAAGTACATTGGCTATAACACGAGCCGAATCTTCATCAAATTCATAATTCAATGGCCCCTGAAATATCTCTTCAATATGCTCTATTGATGCTATACGGCTCTTTGCTAACGTTAAAAAATCAACTGCTCTTGGAGGGTGCCCTGCCACATCAAATCTTTGATTTTTCGCTACATTCAGTATGCTCTGAAATTGATCATCATAGATACCATCATAAATTTTTATGAAATCATAGCCTTCTTCTTTGTAGCGCTTTAATAATTCTGGGATTTCATCCGCTGAATCAATGTTTTTATGAAAAGGCCCTGTATCATTTCCTGAATTTATAGTTGGAGTGGCCGTAATAATTCTACTGCCAACCAGATTACCCTCCTTCTGCTGATCCTTCCATCTCAGGTGCATAGGAAAACCCATCATATTTCGGGTTGTTGTCACCCCATAAGAAAGAAATTGTGCAGCATCTGTTCTATCGAATAAATGTGCATGCATATCTATTAGGCCAGGCATCACATACCCTCCTTTGGCATCTACCTGAGTATATCCTGCATAATCAGCAACTGAGTCTGGTTCTATTTTAGTTATAATACCATTGTCAATAAACATACTATGATCTG
>NZ_SMLV01000321.1:4347-14245 GCF_009711525.1 Fulvivirga lutimaris | reverse complement strand
TCTAACACAAATAATGGTAGAGGATAACCAATTAGTAGGTGCAGTACTTAATGGTGATATGCGGTCTTTTAAGATTTTGATAGATCAAAATCAAAGACTTGTAGCACATATGGTTGGTAGACTAGTTAAGAATGAGGAGGATAGGGAAGAACTTTGTCAGGACGTGTTTATCAAGGTTCATCAAAAGTTGGGTGAATTTAATTTTAAATCGAAATTATCTACCTGGATAGCAACAATCGCCTACAGATTAAGCATAAATCACTTGCAGAAAAGAAGGATTGCGATAGATAAGGATTTGCAGGATTTGAGTGCAAAAGAATTTAAAAATATGATTGAAAATGCAACACCACAGGAGGCTTTGCAGGAGAAGGATACTAAATTCTTTCTCCTGGCTGCTATTGAGCTGTTACCTGTGCATTACAAATCTGTGGTAACACTTTTTCATCTAGAGGATATGGGCCATGCAGAGATCTCAGAGATTATGGATATGCCGGTTGGCACAGTTAAAAATTATTTATTTAGAGCAAGAAAATTATTAAAGGATAGCCTTGAGCTAAAACTTGAAAAGGAGGAATTGATATGACTAAATTATCAGAAAAGGAAATTCAAGATATATTAGAAAGTGGTTCTGCGCAATCATTGGATAAGGACACAAAACTTTATAAAGAAGTCTTTGATGCTTTAAGCACTGAGCCGGAATATAAATTGTCTCCTCAATTTGCTGCAAATATCATTAGCACTGTGGAGGCTAAAGCCGATAAAACAGAACGAGTAATCTACGTAATAGGCGTACTTGGTTTAGTTGTAAGCTTCTTTTTAACCATAGCATTAATTGTGGTTTTTGGTGGAGAAAGCATGCTTAGATATATTCCTCATTTATTGATAGGATCAGGCGTAATTATTTTGGCGCAGTACTTTGACAGATTAATACCAAAAAATATAGCATAAAAGGTTTAAAGAACACATTAGATCAAAGAATTGACGACTTTTACCGCGAGCGGAAAAGTTTTTAAAAATAATTTTCTTCAATTTGGCAACACTCCCAATGTTGCCCCGTCTTTTACTTGAAAATTGACTATAGTTTGGATTCGGAAAATCACCTGCAGCATTATTTGATTGAGAGGAGCCAAAAAGGGGATCGCAAGGCCCAAGGCGAGCTGTATCATTTATATGTGAAGAATATGTATAACATCTGCCGCAGAATGATGGGCAATGATGATGATGCCAGTGATGTATTGCAAGATGCCTTTGTGCATGCTTTTTCCAAGCTAAGCAAGTTAAATGATAAAGCACTTTTTCCGGGTTGGTTAAAAAGAATTGTTCTTAACCACTGCATTGATGCACTCAGAAAGAGAAAGCAATTTGAAATGTTTGAAAACCAAGAAGTGGAGGATGAAGAAGATGAAAATAGTGATTGGTCAGGTTATCAGATTAAAAGGATTTTGAAAGCCATGGACAGTATATCGGTCGGTTATAGAACAGTGTTGAACTTATATGTTTTTGAAGGATATGATCATCAGGAAATTGGAGAGATTTTAAACATATCAACATCAACTTCTCGAGCACAGTATAGCAAGGCAAAAGAGAAAATAAGACAGGTATTATCAATTAATGTTAATTAAGTCATGAAAGATAATTTTAAAGATTTTGTAAACAGCCAAAGGGAGGATTTTGAGGTCCATGAGACTGATAAAGATCTACTTTGGGATAAAATAGATCAAAACCTGCATCCTCATCATTATAGTGGATGGTGGAAAATGGCGGCTGCTATTGCTTTAATTTTTGTGATCTCAGGAACACTATATGTTACCCTAAGAACACCTGCACTCCCTCAGGAAGTAATTGAAGCTGAGAACTATTATTCTGCTACCATGGCTGACCAAATGCAATTTATTAAAAGTCAGAATATAGAAATTGACGCGGCCATACTTAGAGATTTAGACACCCTTGATCAGCAGTATGAGTCGTTAAAGAATGATTTGAAAGACGATATAGATAATGAAGAAGTGGTAAGTGCTATGATAGCAACTTATAGGGTGAAGCTGGAAATTTTGGAGCAGATTTTAAATGAAATTCAAGGTAATGATACAGATGAAGATGATGAAGTATCTATATAGTATAGCGGTAGCACTTATGTTTTATTCTGGCGGATATGCGGCAATTAAGGGTGATGTCAGCTCGGAAAAAACGCTAAGAAAGAGTTATAAAGTTGACAAGAAGGCCAGCCTTGAAATAGGTAATAAATATGGTCAGGTGATTATCAACTCCTGGGCAAAAGACTCTGTTGTTATTAAAGTGAAGGTCACATCTTTTGCTAAAGATCAGGAGGCAGCAGATAAAATGCTGGATAGAGTTGAGTTTGACTTTAACAGAGCTGGTGAGTTTGTGATAGCTGAAACTGTTATAGATCGGTCTAAAGGGTTTTTAAAAGACCTCTGGGATGATTTGGGCAATTACTCTCGTGGGTTGCTAAGTAGTAAAGGTAAGGTTACTGTAAGCTATGAAGTTTATGCTCCTAAATATGCCAACATCAAGATCAGTAATAAATTTGGAGATATCTATATGGATAATTTCAAAGGTGATATTAATATAGACTTAGCCAATGGTAATTTGAAGACGGATGAAATAATTGGCGGTTTCGATCTTGATTTAAGTTTTGGCCGTGCCAATATCAATACAATTAATAATGGAGTACTCGTGCTTAGATCAGCGGATGTTGAAATTGAAAGGGCCAAGGATATAGACCTGACGAGCAGTTCTTCAACACTTCTTGTATCCAAGCTTAGTTTGCTCAAAATGGAGTCAAGAAATGATAAGTTACGGATTGACAGTCTTCAGGTGCTACGGGGCAACAGTAGCTTTACCAAAATCAATGTTAAGTCTCTAACCAGAACAGTGTTTGCCGATATGAACTATGGCGAGCTAAATATAGAGCTTGTGAAGCCGAGCTTCAGAGACATTGAATTGTTGGGTAAGTCAACGGACTTTGATCTTCTTTTTATTGAACATACACTGGTTAATATTAACCTGGTGGGGAAGGAGTCTAATATGCTTATAGGTTCTGGTGAGTATGAAAAATCAGTATATGAAAATGACGATAAACTAACCAAAGTCATTGGTACTCTTGGCACTGGAAAAGAGAAGAATGGAACAGTAAATATCCACGCTGATGGAGGTAAACTATCACTTCGATACACTTTAAATTAACAAATGAAATAACCAATTATTGAATTAAAACTCATGAAACGAACAACACTAACTCTCGCATTAATTTTCTCTATTGCTATGCTGGGCATTGCACAGGAAAAGGAACCCAAAAAGAATCATGAAATAAAAACCATGCTTGGTGGAAACTCCAAAGCTAGAGGCTTTGGAACACTAGAACTTAAAACAACTGAAATTCAAGATGATATTGTATTGATGCCAGGAGTCACTGGCGGAATGATATTAAACAATCACTTTGTGTTGGGTATGGGTTTTTATGGTATTGCCAATGAAGTTGATTTTGTTGGTGTTCAACCTTCAACTAAACAGTTTTTGTATGGGGGTTATGGAGGTTTGATGCTGGGAGCACTGATTGCACCAAGAGAGATTGTACATATTTATGTGCCTGTACTTTTAGGAGCAGGAGGAGCTTACATTACTGAAAATGACTATAGGAATGATAATGGCAGATACATCAATGAATTTGACGAATCATCTGCATTTGCGGTTATTGAGCCTGGTATTGAAATAGAACTTAATGTTACCAAATTCTTTAAAATAGGGATGGGGGCTAGTTATCGATATGTTACCAATTCTAGTTTAGTAAATATGAGTGATGATGACCTGTCTGGCTATAGCGGAAGTTTTTCATTGAAGTTTGGTAACTTCTAATACAAAGAGGCCTTTCAATTTGAAAGGCCTCTTTGTTTTTATCACATTGAGCAAGTCGAAAACGTGATGCTATTATGATTTTAAGCTCAGCTTAAGATTTAATTCATCCAGTTGAGCATTATCAATAACACTCGGGGAATCGATCATAACATCTCTTCCTGAATTGTTCTTTGGGAAGGCGATATAGTCCCTGATAGAATCAGATCCTCCAAATAAGGCACACAATCTATCAAAACCAAAAGCGATACCACCGTGCGGAGGTGCACCATATTCAAAAGCCTCTAGCAAGAATCCAAACTGAGCCTGTGCTTCCTCTTCTGTAAAGCCTAATGCTTTAAACATTCGCTGCTGAACCACCCTATCATGAATTCTTATGGATCCGCCACCTAACTCAACACCATTAACTACAAGATCATAGGCATTAGCCTTAACATCACCTGGTGTACTTTCTAATTTATCCAAATCTTCTGGCACTGGAGAGGTAAATGGGTGGTGCATAGCATGGAATCTTTGGCTATCCTCATCCCACTCAAGTAGTGGAAAATCAATTACCCAAAGGAGCTTGTACTCACCCTTCTTTCTCAACCCTAACTCATTGCCCATATGCAAACGCAATTCATTCATTGCTTTACGCGTATGATCTGTGTCACCACTAAGTACCAGCAATAAATCCCCAGGTTGAGCATCCATTTTCTCAGCCCAGGCTTTTAGGTCTTCTTGAGAGTAGAATTTACCTACTGATGATTTGAAAGTTCCATCGGTGTTGCACTTTACATACACCATGCCTTTCGCACCCACTTGTGGACGCTTTACATAGTCTGTCAGGGCATCTACTTGCTTTCTGGTATATTCTGCGCAGCCTTTAGCGTTGATGCCAACAACTAGCTCTGCGCTATCAAATACATTAAACCCTTTGCCTTGAGCTACATCATTTAGCTCAACAAACTTCATATCAAATCTGATATCAGGTTTGTCCGAGCCATAATATTTCATAGCATCATCATAGGGCATGTGAGGAACCTCACCTATGTCTATTCCTTTTACATTTTTAAAGAGGTGTCTTACCAACCCTTCAAAAGTGTCAAGCACATCTTTTCTTTCTACAAATGATAGCTCACAGTCTATTTGAGTAAACTCTGGCTGTCTGTCAGCTCTTAAATCTTCATCCCTAAAACATTTTACAATTTGATAGTACCTGTCAAAGCCAGATACCATTAGCAATTGTTTAAAAGTTTGAGGCGACTGTGGTAATGCATAAAACTCACCTGCGTTCATTCTTGAAGGGACAACAAAATCACGAGCACCTTCTGGAGTTGATTTGATCAACACTGGAGTTTCAACTTCAATAAAATTGCTTCCATCAAGATAAGCTCTTGTTTCCTTCATGAGTTGATGTCTCAACTGAAGGTTCTTTCTTACTACCTCTCTTCTAAGATCGAGATAGCGATATTTCATTCTTAAATCTTCACCACCATCAGTTTCATTCTCAATAGTGAATGGTGGCACTTTAGATGGATTTAAGATATTAATTTCTGATACTCTGATTTCTATATCTCCAGTAGGAATCTTATCATTCTTACTAATTCTTTCTACAACCTCACCCTTTGCCTGGATTACAAACTCACGACCCAATTTTGATGCTGCTTTAAGTAGGTTAGCATCAGTCATGCCTTCTTCAAGTATCAATTGAGTGATACCATATTTATCTCTCAAATCAACCCAAATAATTCCACCTTTATCTCTGGTCTTTTGTACCCAACCAGAAAGAGTCACTTCTTTGTTTATATCGGCAATCCTTAATTCTCCGCAAGTATGTGTTCGTAGCATCCTAAAATTTATAATTTTGAGGCGCAAAGTTAACGGTATAAAGTTTGCAGCGAAATATAAGTCTGAAAATTCAACGCTAGATGTTAAAAATTACTCTATTAATAAGTTCATTGTTGTGGTTGGCTCCGGTACAACAGAAAATGATCAAAGCCAAAATCGGTGATCATATCACTGTTGAGCTACCAAAATCGTTTTATGCGATGAGTCCCCAGGACATTGCGCAGCGCTATCCCTCTGTTCGTAAACCCATTGGGGCCTATACAAATGATGAAAGGTTAGTAGATTTTAGTGTCAATGTGTCGGCCACAAGATGGAGAAGCACCGATATTGAAATAGCCAAAGACTTTTTTAAGGCTAGTATTACTAACTTATATGATCGTGTAGATTTTATTAAGGAAGATATTCAGGTGATTAATGATATGCGCTACATAATATTTGAGTTTACTTCAAGAATTAATGGTGATAAGTATACCTTAGATCAGCGCGATGCCATTAGAACTTATACATACCTTCAATATTTGCTGATTAATGGTAAAACCTTTGTGTTTACATTTAATACTCCAGTACAAATAAAAGACAATTGGACTGATATTGCTCCACAAATAATGAATAGTCTAAAGGTTAAAAAGAATATAGAATGACATTATCTATTCACAGCGATGAACATTTTATGAAAGAAGCCCTGAAGCAGGCACTCATTGCTGAAGAGGAGGGAGAGATACCGGTAGGCGCGGTGGTTGTTGCCAATAAAACCATTATTGCGAGAGCTTACAATCAAACTGAGAGACTTAACGATCCAACTGCCCATGCTGAGATGCTGGCCATTACCTCAGCTTGTAATTACTTAGGAACAAAATACCTTACTGATTGCACATTATATGTTACCCTTGAACCATGTGGTATGTGTGGGGGAGCACTTTACTGGTCACAAATAGGTAAGCTATATTATGGTGCCAGCGATGAGAAAAGAGGCTTCAGTTTTCTGAATGAAAAAATCATCCATCCGAAGACTGAGGTGCAGCATGGCCTGATGGCTTCAGAGGCAGGGAGTCTGGTTACCCGTTTTTTTCAAAAACTAAGAGATAAATAGAATCTAAAATCCCTTAATCTGTTAGCAAATGGCATGATAGATTAAATAAATGTTATCATAGAATTTGATAAACAGCTTTCGTTTTTTGTTCGGATACTGATGGTTATATTTGAAGTATAACGAATTGTTGAACTAAAACATAGAAATATTATGTCATTTCAATTGCCAGAATTACCCTATGCATATGATGCATTAGAACCACATATTGATGCAAGAACAATGGAAATCCATCACGGGAAGCATCATGCAGGATATACTTCAAAGTTAAATGCAGCTATTGAAGGAACTGACTTAGAAGGAAAGTCTATTGAAGATTTATTAGCTAACCATTCTGACAATGGTGCCGTGAGAAATAACGGTGGTGGATTTTATAACCACAGTCTATTCTGGAAAGTGATGTCTCCAGATGGAGGCGGAGCACCTTCAGGAGAGCTAGCAGACGCAATAAATGCTGCTTATGGTTCTTTTGATAAGTTTAAAGAAGAGTTTTCAAATGCAGCAGCAACAAGATTCGGCTCTGGTTGGGCATGGCTTTGCGTTCACAAAGGAGGTAAAGTAGAAGTGTGCTCAAGTGCGAACCAAGATAACAGCTTAATGCCAAATGTTGGTTGTGGAGGAACTCCAATCTTAGGTCTTGATGTATGGGAGCATGCATATTACCTAAACTATCAGAATAGAAGACCTGATTACATTTCAGCATTCTTTAATGTTATTAACTGGGATGAGGTTTCTAAAAGATATAAAGCTGGCAAGTAATTAAGTCAGAAGATTTATAATGCAGAAAGCAACCTCAATAGGGTTGCTTTTTTTATTTTTTATGATCAAAAGAACTATTCCAACATCTGATTTACCTTACGCACCATTTCGTCAAGCTCCTTTGCTGATTGCTCAATTCGATTGAGCATGTCTTCTTTCTCTGATTGCTGAATGCTTTGCGTCTCCCACAAATGAATCAAACCCAGTATTCGAGCCAACGGTCCTCGAATGTTGTGTGAGTTATAATGAGCGTAATCTTCGAGCTTCTTATTCTTTAGAAGAAGCTCCTTGGTTCTTTCATTTACTTTTTGTTCCAACAAGGTGTTTAATTCAGCAATTTTATCCGACTGAGTTCTAAGTGTTTCTTGTTGTGATTTCAGCTCTTCATTCTGGCTGTTTATTTCAGCATTTTTCTTTTCAAGCTGAAGATTCTGTTTTCGTTTTTGGGTTAAGTTTCTGTAAATAAAAATGGCCAATAGAATAATGGAGAGTATGCCTATCATTAACGCTACATTGTACTTTTGAACGGCCATCCTTCGCTGGTTTTCCAGCTGATTGATTTGGGTTAGTTGGTTGATTTTTTCTTGAGCTCTTTCGAGGTCAATCTGCGACTGAATTATCTCATAATCTTTGCTTAACCGTACTTGCGCAATCGAGTCTTTAATTTGATTGAAGAATTTGGTTGTTGAAATCAACTTTTGATACTGATCAGTTTTATTATAGTAGTCAAGAAGAAATGATAAGTTATTATCGATAAAAAAGGGTTCATTTATTTCAGGCAGTAGAGTGAATACTGTTTGAATATATTTCTCTGTACTATCAATTTTTCCGATCTGAAAATAGCATTCAGCAATGATTCCGGCCAACCCAAATACACTTCTTGCATTATCTTTTTTCTGACTAAATTTGAAATCAAGCATGGCATATTCTAGTGCTTTATGATATTTGTTTTGAAGGAAATAGATATTAGATAGGTTGCCCTGAAAGTTGGCTAGCATACGTCCTTCATTCATTTTTCCGGCCATCGAAATGCCTTTCAAAATCGTTTCTTCAGCTTTATCTACTTGTCTATTAACAAGGTATGATATTCCTAATGTATTGGTTATGTTCAATGCCAGAAATGATCTGTAGGTTTTATCAATATGGTCTAAATCCGCTACCACCGGAGGTAATTCCAGTAGAATATCCTCAGCTATACCTTCATTGCCTAAAACCCCATTAAACAAAGCAGCATTTATCTTAATAAGAACTGCAAGTGTATTATCAGTATTTGAGTACTCCCCATTTTGCAGCTGAGTAATTTTATTTAGAGCCTCTCTAGGGTTGCCTAAGTGATAATAAGAAATTGCCTCAGCTAGTTTAAGGTAAGGAAGTAGTTTTGGCCCCTGACCATGGGGTAGGTATGAATAGGCATTTATGATATTCTCAATCATTAATGATTTATCAATATCTCTTATAGAAATAGATAAGGCCAAATAAGAGTAGAAAACATTTACAGAGTCGGCATTTTGTATGGCCAGATTAAGTTCATTTTTAATCTGTTCTATACTAATAATCCTGTTTCCATCAATGTCCGTTCGGTTAAAATAAATTTCAATAATACCTTCTTTACTATCAAATATAGCTGCTGAAGAATGGTTGTGTTTTGTTAAACACAGAATTATAAGAACAAAAAAGTAGCCTTTTTTCAAATTGTCTTTTTGATAAGAATTTTTCTAAATGTAAGAATTACATTCTATAATTTCCTCAAAAATAGGAAAGGCCCACATATGAGGCCCTTTGAGTTCAAGTCAAACACCAAAAATATAAAACCTTTTTTATCATTTTTCGTCTTTGTAGTAATTGATTTATTCTACAAATATGAAATTTGATTATGAAAGGAACTCAACTCGGTGAATTTGAAGAACTAATTCTCTTAATAATAGGTGTTTTATTTCCAGATGCTTATGGGTTAAATATTAGATCTGAAATTATCAACCAGACAAATCGTAAAGTTGCTATTGGTGCCGTGCATTCTGCATTGAGTAGGCTAGAGGATAAAGGGTTTGTGAAGTCAGCCTTATCAGACGCGACCCATGAGAGAGGTGGTAGAAGAAAAAGACTTTTTCAGATTACGGCAGCTGGCAAAAAGGCAATGGAGTCAAATTATGAGCTAAGGAACAACCTCTGGGACCAGATTTCAGAGCTAACATGGAGAGGTGTAAATTATGGGTCAGTTTAACCCTCCCAATTTAGCCAACCGTTTTTTAAAATGGTTTTGCAGAAGTGAGATTCTGGAAGAGGTCAGCGGTGACCTTTTTGAATATTATCAGGAAAACAGATCTAAGGGTTCGAAGTGGAGAGCTGATA
>NZ_SMLV01000321.1:0-4107 GCF_009711525.1 Fulvivirga lutimaris | reverse complement strand
TTATTGGTATCATATTATACACTTCCTGAGGCCCTTTGCATTTAAAAAGAACAACAATTTAAACTCAAGATATATGTATAAGTTCTACTTCAAATTCGCATGGCGTAATATTCTGAAAAATAAAAGGACAACGACCATGAATATTGCCAGTCTTAGTATTGGTATTGCCTCGTTCATTTTTATCACAATTTACCTTACAGATCAATTAAGTTATGATCAATTTCACTCAGACTATGAGCGTATTTATAGGGTGCCAATAGACTTTATGGATTCTGAAGGAAACAGGTTGCCTGATGCCACTTCACCTCCGGCACTCGCACCTGCATTAAAAAGTGATTTTCCTGAAGTTACATCAGCTGTAAGGCTTTTTCCTGGTTGGGGGAGAAAGTTCTTATTAGGCACCTCGGATGAGAATCAATTTTTTGAAAAAGATGTGATAAGGACAGACTCTAATTTCTTTGAAATATTTGATTTTTCCATGATTTATGGAGACTCTCAAACGGCCTTGAATGATGGTAATAGCATTGTGATAACAAAAGACATAGCTTATAAATACTTTGGAGAACTAGATGTTCTGGGAAAAGAGATCATACTATTTGGTGAAGAAAATAAGAGCTATCTTGTGAGTGGAGTATTAGAAAATGTTCCTCAAAATTCTCATTTCAAGTTCGATTTTTTAATAAAAATACCATTTGAAAATCTTGAAGAGAACTGGGGCTGGTATAATTATTACACATACATTAAATTGTCAAAAGGTATCGATTTAGCCAATTTTGAAGCTAAACTACAGCCATTTTTTGAGAGCCATCTTGATGAGGCTGAATTTTATAATATTATATACCTGCAAGCCCTAAAGGACATTCACTTAAAGTCTCATCTCAAATGGGAGCTTGACACAAATGGGGACATTGCCAATATCTATATTTTTTCAGCTTTAGCTCTATTCGTTCTTGTTCTTTCTTGCCTGAACTATATTAATTTAACCATAGCGGAGTCGGTTAAAAGATTTAAAGAAGTAGGAGTGCGCAAGGCGTTTGGAGCTGTTAAAAAATCACTCGTGTCTCAGTTTTTGATTGAGACGATATTGGTGGTTACAATATCAATGCTGCTAGCCGTAATTTTCTCTCAATTCTTATTCATGAATCTTACTGATTTGATTGGTTACGAAATCAACATATTCGATGCTAATAACTTGATAATAATGTCTTGGATCAGTGTTGTGGTTCTCGCAGTTGGTGTTATTTCTGGAATTTATCCAGCTTTTTATCTTTCTTCCTACAAAATTGCTGCAGCTGTTAAAGGTGCAGCTGGTAATCGAAAAAAATCATTTTTAGGGCTTAGAGAAGTTTTGTTAATTATTCAGTTCTCAATTTCGGCACTTATGATATTTGGAACGATTGTAGTTTACAACCAACTTGGGTTTATTCAAAGCAAAAATAAAGGTTTTGATCCTGAGCAGGTCTTGGTAATTGAGAACGTTAATAACCTCAGAGATTATAAAGTGCTTAAAAATGAAATAGAACAACTTTCTTCAGTAAACTCTGCCGGTGTATCAAGTGGTGTCATTGGAGGTCTAAACTGGACGACCACTGTAGGTTATCCAGATGGGTTTTTGATGAATTACATTGCAATAGAACCAAGTTTTTTGGAAACACTAGGTGTAGAGTTTGTTTCTGGTAGAAATTTTATTGATGGAAATGAAAATGATGCATCAGGCTTTAATTTGATAATCAACCAAACTGCTCTATCTCAACTTGGTATTACTAATGAGGATGTTGGTAAAGACATTCCAATTACAAGCAATAATGACTCGATTGTTTATGGCCGTGTTGTGGGTGTAGTTAAAGATTTTCATTTTACAGACTTTAAATCGGCAATAAAGCCGTTTGCATTTTTATACAGAGAAGGCTCCATGCCATATTTAAATGTTAAGATTTCCTCTGAAAACATAACATCTACTTTAGAATCTGTGAGTGCAATTTGGAGTAAATACTCCAATAGTCCACTTGAGTATTCATTTTTAGATCAAACCTTTAACGACTTGCATAATGAGGAGACAAAACTTTCTAAAATCTTATTGTACCTAACTGCACTGGCCATGTTCATTGCAGTTATGGGAATGTTTTCGATTGTTGACCTAACCTTAAAGGCCCAATTAAAGGAAATTGCAATTAGAAAAGTTCTAGGAGCTTCAATAGCTAATGTAACTCAACTGGTAACTAAGAAATTCATAGTATTGGTGACCATCGCAAACCTGATAGCTTGTCCAATAGCATACCTGTTATTGAATAATTGGCTAAACAATTTCGAATTTCATATAGTGATAGGATCAAGTCTGTTTATTATAGTAGTAGGGGTAACTTCGTTAGTTGCTTTGCTTACTGTTGGTACTCAGTCATTTAAAACTGCAATGACTAACCCGACCACAGTCTTAAGAAGCGAATAGTCTAGACAAAAGAAAAGGGGAAACTTTCATTTCCCCTTATTCAACCTAAACTTGAAAAAACTAATTGTTTAATCGGAAATATGAAGTCTTTAAGTTCTGAACGAGAAAATCACTTTCGTTCAGATATTTTGCCAAATCTGCATTTGGCTCATCATCTTTAGTAATAGTTACTTTGTATACGAGCTCATCTTTGAGGTCGTAGAATTCTAAAATCTGTGGTTCGCTAGGGTTATCAGAATGATAAAACGGATCGAGAGTTTCGATTTGTTGTTGATTGTCTTCTTTTTTATCTGTGTCATTACCAAACGTTGGTAATGAGCCTAAAGCTGCTAAGACGAACAGCATACTGAACTTTTTGAGTTGACCGCTCATGATTGTTGTTGTTTTATTTTGAGTGCCTCCCGAACTTTATCGGGAGACTAATTTTGACCTGTAAACTATTTTACAATAGGTGTGCCAAGATGTTAACTTATTGATAATCAATAATATAATAAAATATAGGATTTGAAGTTTGTAACAGAACCGGACACACATGGTCGGTCTGGTACTAATAAAAAGGTTACATGAAACAGCATATTTTTTTTAGCATAGCTGCGGGCATTGACTGCTCATTACCTTTGCTTATGCGACATAAAATTTTATTTTTGTGCAAATTTTAATCCAAGCGATACATGAGCGTTTTAGTCAATAAAGATTCGAAGGTTATAGTACAGGGTTTCACAGGCTCAGAAGGTACTTTCCATGCAGGTCAAATGATCGAATATGGAACAAATGTGGTAGGTGGTGTTACTCCTGGTAAGGGAGGTCAGACACATCTTGATAAACCTGTATTTAATACTGTAAAGGAGGCTGTTGATCAGGCAGGAGCTAATGTGTCTATCATTTTTGTGCCACCAGCGTTTGCTGCCGATGCAATTATGGAAGCTGCCGATGCTGGTATTAAAGTTATCATCGCTATTACTGAGGGTATCCCTGTTAAGGACATGGTAACAGCCAAAAACTACCTTAAAGGTAGAGATGTAGTGCTTGTTGGGCCTAACTGTCCGGGAGTAATTACACCAGGCGAGGCAAAAGTTGGTATCATGCCAGGTTTTGTTTTCAAGCAAGGTAAGATTGGTATTGTATCTAAATCAGGTACTTTAACTTATGAAGCTGCTGATCAGGTGGTGAAAGCTGGTTTAGGAATCTCTACGGCCATTGGTATTGGTGGTGATCCTATTATTGGAACATCTACAAAACAGGCTGTTGAAATGCTTATGAATGACCCTGATACTGAGGCTATCGTAATGATAGGAGAGATTGGTGGTAACTATGAGGCTGAAGCTGCTCGTTGGATCAAAGCTCAGGGCAATCCAAAACCTGTTGTTGGATTTATAGCAGGACAGACTGCACCTAAAGGTAAGAGAATGGGACACGCAGGAGCTATCATTGGTGGAGCTGATGATACAGCAGAGGCTAAAATGAAAATTATGAAAGAATGTGGGCTGCACGTTGTTGCATCTCCTGCAGATATTGGTGACACTATGTTGAAGGCTTTGGGAAAATAAAGCTGGTATTATTGTCAAACAAAAAAGGCGGATTCAATTGAATCTGCCTTTTTTGTTTTTGTGGGGTTGTTCTACAAATACCTTAAAGTGGGTATTTATATATTTCTAAATTTT
>NZ_SMLV01000112.1 GCF_009711525.1 Fulvivirga lutimaris | reverse complement strand
TATTTTCATCATAGTGTTTGGGTTTACAAAATCATAATTAACCAATTAGATGTTTGTAACCAATCAAATTCATTGCCAATTTATTGTGATGTAAGTTTATTAGTAATTAAACTTATTTTTATGTTAAGAATAGTGTTTAACGGCTGTTCTAAAGGTGTTACAATGAGCTTCAACCAAATCTTTTAACTTTTCGCTATAGCCTCCACCCATAGTTATAACTAGTGGTATATTGTAAGATTTGCAACGCTCAATAACCAATTCATCTCTCTGCTTCACCCCTGCTTTGGACAGGTGCATCTTACCAAGCTTGTCCCCTTTCATAACATCTACTCCAGCTTGAAAAAACACAAAGTCAGGGTTGATTTTAGTAACAAGTTCATCAATATTTTTACTTAAAACAGTCAGATAATCTTTGTCATTTATACCAGTAGGTAAAGCAATATCAAGGTCAGACTTCTCTTTGTGCATTGGGTAGTTGGCCTTGCCATGCATAGAGAAAGTAAATACCCTCTTATCATTTTCGAAAATCTTAGCGGTACCATTTCCCTGATGTACATCTAAGTCTATGATAAGAATCCGACTCGCTAACTTGTTATTAAGCAAATGAAGAGCTGCAATGGCCAAATCATTTAAGAAACAAAATCCCTCTCCATGTCCAGCATAAGCATGATGTGTACCTCCGGACAAGTTAATTGCAATGCTATGCTCTTTGGCGAGTAATGCTGAAGAAACGGTGCCAGCTACACTATTACGAGCTCGATTTACTGACATCTCGTTAACGGGAAGGCCAATCTTCTTTGCGGCTTTTATGCCAATTGTTAAATCTCTGAGCGAGTACCAGTATTCTGCCGTATGAACATCAAGAATTAGCTTTTCATCCACCAACCCAGGATCATAAACCTGCTCTTCATGAATGGTGCCTTCATAAACCAGCTGCTCTTTTACCAATTCATACTTTTCAATTGGAAAGCGATGTCCATCGGGCAGGGGATAAATATATTTATTGGAGAAAGCGAATTTGATCACCAGGCGATAGGCTCTTTATTTAGAAATGATGCAATTCCCTTCTGACAATCTTCACTGGCTCTAGCCTTTGCGTTCATTTCGGCAGCATAATGCAACCCATCTTCCAAAGTCATTGAAGGCACTGCAGCTATCATTTGCTTGGTGTAAGCCATAGATTGACCACTATTCTTTTCAATAAGCATTTTAGCAAACTCCTTAACTCTTGCGACAATCTCGTCTTTCTCAACCACTTCATTGATCAATCCAAGGTTTGTTGCTTCATTAGCGTCAATAAGTTCACCAGTTAGGAGCAGCTGTTTTGATTTCATTTCACCAATCTTTCTTAAAAGAAACACCTTTACAATAGCAGGAATAAAACCAATCCGTACTTCGGTATAACCAAATTTCGCTTCAGGCACGGTGAAAGAAAAATCGCAAACTGTAGCCAGGCCGCAACCTCCTGCAATAGCATGCCCTTCTATTTGAGCAATTACAACCTTATTTAAAGTATATATCTGATAAAACAGCTCCTTCAAATGACTGCTATCCTCCAGATTTTCTTCATAAGTGTTTTTCTGAAGTTGTTGCAGGTAGGCTAAATCTGCCCCTGCACAAAAGGCCTGACCGTTAGCTCTCAGCACGATTACTTTAGCTGATGAGTCTTCAGATGCTTGTTTAAATACTTCCTTCAGTTCTGCTACTACTTGATAGTTTAATGCATTTCTTTTATCAGGGCGATTAAGTGTAATATATCCAACCCTGTCTGCTACTTCATATTTTACAAATTCCATATCTACAATTCTAATGGTTAAATAAGAATTTCCTGTGCTCCATCATGATAAACGGAAGCATAATGAATACTTAATTGGTCACACTGCATTTTAAATTTATCAGCTTTATATCTAGAAAGCGAGC
>NZ_SMLV01000124.1 GCF_009711525.1 Fulvivirga lutimaris | reverse complement strand
AATTTTAACTCTTCTTTACTCCATAATACCTCATTTTTTGGGGCAGTTTGGTAAAAATTTTGACTTCTCATTGAATTGATAATTGCTGTCGGATTGTAGTTGCTGTAGTCAATGTTTATTGAAGCAGGATATGCCTGTGTTATCCTTGTGTATGTTTTTTTGTTGTCGAGAATTATGGGCAATTGATGAGCCAGATATTCGTATAGTTTGGTAGGAATGGATGAGTCGTTGGCTTGATTTGGAGGATAGTAAATTAGTCCAAAATTGGCGGTCTTAATATGATGAATTATGGTCTCATGATCGACTAGATCTGAACCACCAATTAATTCAATATAATCGCAATTTTTAATTGCCTTTTGAAGTTCAAAAAGTGTATGCTTTTGTGGACAATAACCCACGATTTTAAACTTTATTGATGAGTCAATATTATGCAGAGTTTTAGCTAGATTTATACACTCAAAAATCCCTGTTGATGAGGCAATTGTTCCAGTATAAATTAATTGTATTATATTAAGATTGCGACCCGCGTCTTGATTTTGATTTGCCTGTCTAATAATCGCTTTGTTTTCAATAATGATATTTTTGTTCCGAGTGAAAAGCAGTTCATCCTTGTAGCATTTCTCCGCTAATAAATACTTGTAAACAAAAGGCCTTGTAAAGTATTCTTTAGCTCGCACCCACAAGGCGATTGGGTATCTTATACCATATGGAAAAGCATCGGTATACAGGATGTTTCTAAAATAGTTTTCTTGAATATCATATATAATTTTGGCAGAACTAAATGTAGAATAAAGAACTGATGGTATTAAGAGTTCATGCGTTGAGCAGATAATGTATTTAGGCTTTAGGTACACCAGCTTGAAAAAATACTTAACACCGCAAAATATTCTCTTGAAACTTAACCTTGAAAAATTGAAGATTGGATGAAATTTAATATTTGATTCATCTGGCAGATTTTTTCTATAAAAACCTATGATATTAACTTCATATTTCTTTGTTTGGCCTATCGAACGACCGATTTTCTCGAACATTCTTGTATCTGTCACTGGTTTTAGAACAGATGCTATGACGAGTTTTGGTAGTTCCATAAGAAGTAATAATAAAGATAAATCATGAATCGTAGATGGAATTAAAGGAATTAGTAGAAAAAGCATGGGATGATAGAACCTTATTGAAAGATAAGGAGGTGCAGATTGCGATAAAAACCATTGTTGATGATCTGGATCAGGGGAATAGAAGAGTAGCTGAGCCTGATGCTTTAGGATGGAAGGTGAACGAATGGATAAAAAAAGCAGTGATCCTTTATTTTCCGTTACGCCAGATGAAAACCATTGAGGTTGGTCCTTTTGAATTCCATGACAAGATACGGTTGAAGACTAATTATGAGAAATTAGGTGTTCGTGTTGTGCCTCATGCTGTGGCACGATATGGCGCCTTTATAAATAAAGGAGTTGTGCTTATGCCGTCATATGTCAATATTGGGGCATATGTAGATGAGAATACCATGGTGGACACATGGGCTACAGTTGGTAGTTGCGCACAGATTGGCAAAAATGTACATCTAAGTGGGGGTGTTGGTATTGGAGGTGTTTTAGAGCCTGTACAAGCTGCACCTGTTATAATTGAAGACAATGCATTTATAGGTTCAAGATGTATTGTGGTTGAAGGGGTAAGAATAGGTAAGGAAGCCGTGTTAGGCGCGAATGTTGTGTTGACAGCGAGTTCCAAAATTATTGATGTGTCAGGCGACAAACCTGTAGAGACAAGAGGTTATGTTCCGGAACGTTCTGTGGTTATACCAGGTTCTTATGTTAAGAAGTTTCCTGCTGGTGAATATAATGTGCCATGTGCTTTAATTATTGGAAAGCGCAAGGAAAGCACGGATAAAAAGACTTCGTTGAACGATGCTCTACGTGAAAATGACGTAGCTGTATAATTTGGCATTTACTTTGTATGTGTTAGTAGTATAAAAGATAGTTATCAACTATGAAACAGCTATTACTACTTATTTCAATTGGTTTTGGGTTATCAGCTTTTACTGCTGGTGATGAACCTTCTTATCGAGTTCTCGACTATGATAATTTTGGTCGTGGAGAGCGACTGGAATTCAATGTTAATTTTGGGATTTTCACTATAGGTGAGGCCGAAATGATTATTGACGATAAGTTTTACAAGGTCAACCATCGTGAGTGTTATAAGATTGATATTTTTGGTAGAACCAGTGGAATGGTGGACTGGGTGGCTAATGTAAATGATCACTGGGGCGCTTATGTAGATTCT
>NZ_SMLV01000405.1:16799-31421 GCF_009711525.1 Fulvivirga lutimaris | reverse complement strand
TATTATAACATCATTTCATACATCCTTTTATTAATCAGTAGCTGTCCGTTATTAATATTGAAAGAATTATTAAAATTGCGACTCCAAAAGTCAAGTTCAACATTTGCCAGTTTCTGAAAATAATTATATAGGTTTACGTGCTTTAACAAATTGAATAATGCCGAAATCGTTCTATGGTTCTTAATTATATCTGGTTCGCATTTTTTGTTATTGCCTTTGTAGTAGCACTAGTTAAGGTCATCTTCTTCGGTGATTTGGAGGTGTTTACCAATATGGTAAATGCTACTTTCGACATGTCCAAAACTGGTTTTGAGATATCTCTTTACCTTACTGGGGTGATGTCTCTTTGGTTGGGTTTAATGAAAATTGGTGAAGAAGGTGGAATGGTGAGAATCCTCTCAAGGCTCATTGGCCCATTTTTCCATAAATTATTTCCTAGTGTACCAAAAGATCATCCTGCTACAGGATCTATCATAATGAACTTTTCAGCGAACATCTTGGGGCTTGACAATGCCGCCACTCCTTTAGGCCTTAAAGCCATGAAAGAAATGCAGAGCCTGAATGAAGATAAAAAGACCGCCTCTGATGCTCAAATCATGTTTTTGGTGCTAAACACCTCAGGGCTCTCTATCATACCATTAACAATTTTGGTTGACCGATCTGTACTCAATGCCACCAACCCCACAGATGTATTTCTACCTATTTTGTTAGCCACTTTTTGTTCTACTATAGTCGGGTTAATCACTGTTTCTATTTACCAAAAAATTAATTTACTGGATAAAGTAATTATCAGCTACTTAGGTGGTTTCACCTTACTAATGGGAGGATTGGTTTACTATTTAACAACCTTGAGTCAAACTGACCTTAATACCTTCTCCACTTTTGCCAGCAACTTTATCATCTTCACTCTCATGATAAGCTTTCTTCTTTTAGGATTCAGGAAAAAAATTAATCTCTATTCAACATTTATTGAAGGTGCTAAAGAAGGTTTTAAAATTTCAGTTAAAATAATTCCATACCTCATAGCCATTCTTGTGGGTATAGGTGTTTTTAGAGCTTCTGGTGCATTGGATTACTTAATTGAGGGTATTAGGTTCGTTGTTGCAGCTATTGGTGTAGATACTGCATTTGTTGATGCTTTGCCTGTTGCCGTTATGAAGCCTTTAAGTGGCGGAGCTGCACGAGGAATGATGATAGAAACTATAAACACCCATGGTGTAGATACTTTTGTGGGACAAATGGCTAGTGTATTTAGAGGAGCCACCGAAACTACTTTTTATATTGTAGCCGTTTATTTTGGATCGGTAAATATTAAAAATGTAAGGTATGCCATAACTGCAGGACTGATTGCTGATTTAGCAGGAATAATTGCTGCAATAGTTTTTGGTTATATGTTTTTCCATTAAAGTGCAAATGACTATATTCAAAAGATTATAAAAGGTGAAGCTATGAGCGAAAAGAAAACAGATATTCAAAAAACCATCTATGATAATGCTAAAAGTCATTTCTTAGGTAATTTCCCTGATTCGCTACCCATAGAACAGGCCTACGTCCATATTGGAATGTATCTTGGTTGGGTTATCGATAACGATCTTTATTCAGAATATTTTGAAGAAGAAGCAGATATGCAGATCTTCAGATTCAAAAGAAGAGAAATCTCCTGCACTATTTTAAGTGAAATATGGGATGGTTATCTTGGTTTTGAACTATTCAATAAAAGTGGGAATATGTTCACTTACTATTATTATGGTGGTGGATTGTATAGAAATGATTATGATGAGGTGCTAGTTAAAAAGCTGCCGTCCATCTATCACGTAAAAGACTCATGGGATCACTATGAAGCGATAAAAAGAAGGATTGACGTACGCTATCACGACTGGCAGAAACTAGTTGGAAAACAATAAGCCTTGTCATCAAGGCTTTTTTTTATTTCACTGCTCCCTTTTTATCAAGAACTAATCGGTCAGGAATTTCTGCGCCCCCCAAATAATTCTCAATATCATACTCAATGATAATATCTCCAGTATTGTCATTTATCACCAACTCTTTCGGAGCTGTATCAAGTTTAATATCCTTTTCCCAAGCCAACCCATCTGAAGTATATATCTTGCATATGCTTGCTGCATATGTTTCCATCTCAGGTTGCTGAATGTAATACATAACATAGTAAAAATGCCCTTCCTCATCAGCCGCCAACATGGTATTAATGAGGTCAAGGTTTTGCTTTTTAAAGTGTTCATTATCCACTTTAAATTCAACTTTCATTTCCTGCGTTCTGGAATCTGTTATTAAGGCAAAATAACCAGCTGCAGGTTTTCTGCCAGAAAAATACAAGCCTGCAGTTAACTCATCATTAATAACTAGAGGCGCATATTTAGACAAACCGACATTAACACCCTCAAAAATTGGAATTGAATCCGTTTTGCCTATTAACCATTTAGACCTCTCCTTAAGTTTAGACAACAGCTCGTCACTCCTTTTCTTTTCACTGATAGTCAAATCAAGGCTAGATTTTAGGTACTGCTGGAGTCCTTCAAGGTTTTTATACTGAGCGTTAATAAAACTCTCATAGTTCTTGCTATCCTCCACAAGATTTCTTCCAATCAATATATTAATTAAACTGTCCTGGTCATTCAGGAATTTATAATCTGCAGTGGCAACATTCAATTGATAGTCTATATTGCTGCTATCTCTAAAGTAGAGGTGTTCCATCAAATTTGACTTTCTCTTGATGTCCGCAATTTTATATTTAAATAAGTGTTCTGGCATTGGGTCATCATCAAACTCCCTAAGCTTAGACAGCACACCATCCATGGGTTTAATTCTATCAGCCATAGCCATGGAATCAGTCATAATTCGTTCTTCCAATCCATTAAGTGACTGATCATACTCAATCAACTCAGTTCTCAAAGGCACAATTACCTCCTTCACCCCTTCCTTAAAAGAGTCAACCCATTTTTCGAAATCCCAAAAGTCAACATTGTCTGCAGTAATATCTGCCACCGACTCACCGTCCTTCTTATAGTCAACAATATCAGCCATATGCCTGGCAGGTGCGTAGCCAGGTTTGTCTATCTTCTTTAATGTTGCTTCAAAGTAACCAAAATTCTGTTGAGCCACGTTCGCATTGACCTTAAGCTGCTCTATCCTATCAAGAAGCTCCTCATTAGACTGAAGATAAAGTATGGTCTCACTTGGGTAGTCGGCTTTGATCTCCTTAAAATCACCCACCACCTGCTGGTAAGTTGTTTTAGTTTTGTTGTAATAAATTTGAAGCTCCTGAACCTTTGACTTTTTATCCTCCAGCGCTTTTGACTTATTTTCTATATCAAACTGAACATCAGCCAACTTAACCCCAAACTTACCAGTACGGATATCACGTCTTTGAAAAGCCTGATAATACTCCTCGTTCTTTTTGGTTACCTCTTTCTCGTCAATGTATTTTAGAGATTGGTTATAATAATACAAAGCCGAATCAGCATATGACACAAGCTTCTCAGCATCAAAAAGTACGTCAGTAGCGGCTACTTTCCTTTCATATAGATAAGCCATCTGCAAATTCGCATTAGCATCATCTACATTTTTAGGGTCCTTAATATAAGTCTTAAGTAGCGGGTCTGAATCTTTATAGTTCCCTGTTTCAATAAGGTAGAATAGATCCTTATACTTAATCTTTTGTGCCTCAACAATGGTATTGAGCAGCAGAACTAACAAAAAAGAGCCTAGTAGTTTTTTCATAATAAAGCCAAGTTCAATACCAATTTAAAAAATTATGTTGGTTTATCCATTGAACATGCCCTTAAGCTGACTTAACTTATGTTGCAAATCACCCTCAGAAGCCTTTTCATCTTGTCTTTTTGGCTTGGGTTGTGACTTTTTAGCTGGGGCCTTTCCAAATGGATCACTTTTCATAGAAAGCGCAATTCGCTTTCTGTTAATATCTACTTCTGTAACTGTAACAGTCACTTTTTGCTGAACGGCAACAACATCAGCTGGGTTTTTAACGAAAGAATCAGATAAATGGCTGATATGCACCAAACCGTCCTGATGAACTCCTATATCAACAAACGCTCCAAAGTTGGTCACGTTAGTAACAAGTCCCGGTAAAACCATTCCAACTTTTAAGTCGCTCATTTCATTAACACCATCCTGAAAGTTAAAAACCTCAAAGCTCTCTCTTGGGTCTCTTCCAGGCCTTGCAAGTTCGTCAACAATATCTGTTAATGTTGGTAGGCCCACTTTGTCAGTGATATAGTTTTTTAGGTTAATCTTATTTCTAAGATCGCCATTGCTCATTAAATCATTTACTGTACAACCCAAATCCTTAGCCATTTTTTCTACAATACCGTAACTCTCTGGGTGAACTGCTGATTTGTCTAAAGGGTTTTTAGAAGATTGAATTCTAAGGAAACCTGCCGCTTGCTCAAATGCCTTGTCTCCAAGCCTTGGCACTTTGGTTAATGAACTTCTATCCTTAAATGGACCATTCTCATTTCTGAAAGTCACAATACTCTTAGCCAATTGAGGTCCCAATCCTGACACATATGATAGTAGTTCCTTGCTAGCGGTGTTTAGCTCCACGCCTACGGAGTTAACACAACTCATCACCACATCATCTAGCCCGTGCTTAAGAGCATTTTGATCTACATCATGCTGGTACTGACCAACACCAATAGATTTAGCATCCAGCTTTACCAATTCAGCTAATGGATCCATGAGCCTTCTACCAATAGATACAGCACCCCTTACTGTTACATCATGATCAGGAAACTCTTCTCTGGCCACCTCTGAAGCAGAATAAATAGATGCTCCACTTTCATTCACCATCAGAACAAGTATAGACTTTGGTAAACCAAGATCTTTAACAAACTTTTCAGTTTCACGGCTTGCTGTTCCATTTCCAATAGCAATAGCCTCTACCTCAAACTTTTCAACCAGATGCTTTACAACGGCTCCCGATTCAGCAATTCGTTTCTGCGGTTCATTTGGGTAAATGGCATCATTATGAAGCAGCTTGCCTTGTTTGTTTAATACCACCACCTTACAACCGGTTCTGAAACCCGGATCAAGTGCTAATACATTTTTTTGTCCGAGTGGAGCTGCTAACAACAACTTTCTAAGGTTTTCAGCAAATACATTAATGGCTTCCTCGTCTGCCTTCAGTTTAGTTGCCACGCGCATCTCGGTTTCCATAGATGGTTTTAACAATCTCTTATAGCTATCGGCAATAGCTAGCTTAACCTGCTGAGCCGTTTCAGTTTCTTTAGTAACAAATAAATTTTCCAGCAAAGCCACAGCTGCACCTTCTGGTGGAGCAACATCCAAGGCAAGAATCATTTCCTTCTCTCCTCTTCTCAATGCTAATAATCTGTGCGATGGTATTTTTGATAAAGGCTCTTCCCACTCAAAGTAATCTTTAAACTTTTGGCCTTCTTCCTCTTTCCCTTTTATCAGCTTAGAACCGATGATAGCCTCTTTCTCATAATACGCCCGCATCTTTTTCCTTGCTTCCTGATTTTCATTCACCCACTCGGCTATTATATCTCTTGCGCCTTGCAATGCTTCTTCAACAGAATTAACACCCAGCTCTTCATTAATAAACTCACCTGCTACTAATTCAACGTCTAGTGACTCCAAGTCAAATAGACGTTTCGCCAATATCTCTAAGCCTTTCTCTTTGGCAACACTAGCTTTGGTTTTACGCTTCGGTTTATAAGGAAGGTAAATATCTTCTAACTCCGCCAGTGTACTAGCCTTGTTAATTTCAGCTTCCAATTCTGGCGTTAGTTTCTCTTGTTTCTCGATTGATTTTAATATCGCTTCACGCCTTTTTTCTAATTCTCTTAGCTGCTCAATACGATCTCTAATAGTAGCAATCTGTACTTCATCAAGACTTCCCGTCACTTCCTTTCTATACCTGGAGATAAATGGAACTGTTGCTCCTTCATCTAATAGGCTAACCACAGCTGAAACTTGTTTAAAGCTAATATTTAGCTCCCCTGCTACTTTTTGAGAATTATCGATCATATATTATTGAGTAAAAACTTAAAGTAACAAAAGTATAAAATAATGGATTAGACCATTGAAGATAGACCATTAGTTTTTCCACAATTTCAACTTAAAATTTCATTGCCTTGGAACTTTATTACCCTTTAAATTACTTTGGTATTAAATGTGCTTAGCTAACTATTAAAAAATGACAAAAGCAATGAAAAAGGAAATCAGATTTTGGGTAATCATCTCGACAATATTTTTGTCTCTATACCTTTCAGGACTACATACCGAAGTAGCTGGCTTTGCGCAAAGAATGATTTTAAGTACCGGGCTTATTGCTCCTGAAGCAGAAGCTAATTACATCGACAAAAATGAAGATGATTATGATTTTAAATTGAAAAATATAGATGGTACCACTATCTCATTTAATGATTTAAAGGGTAAAGTAGTTTTTATGAATATATGGGCAACATGGTGTGCTCCATGCATTGCAGAAATGCCTAACATTCAAAAGCTGTATGAAAAGATGGATAGTTCAAAAGTGGCGTTTGTCATGCTATCAACAGATCAGTCTGAGACAAAGGTCAACAAATTTATAGACAGAAAAGGCTTCACTTTTCCTGTATATCTGGCAGCCAGCAATGTACCTTCAGAATTTAGGGTGCCTTCTATACCTACAACATTTGTATTTTCTAAAGAAGGGAAAATTGTAAGTAAAAATGTAGGAATGGCCAACTACGATAAGAAGTCTTTTGTTAAATTTCTTAATGAACTAATAGAAGAGGACATTGACCAACCTAGTGATAAGTAGCTCTTAACTCTTGGGCTATTTGCAACAAACCAACAGTAGCTTTTTCCTGAACAAGCTTTAGATTATGTCTATCGCGCACATAAGGCATATTGGGATCAACAACATATACTGGACTGCGATAAGGAACATAATCGATTAAACTGGCAGCAGGATAAACCGCCAAAGAGGTGCCTACTACTATAAAGATATCGGCTCGTTCGCTAATTTTAGATGCTACTTCGATCATAGGCACCATCTCACCAAACCATACGATATTAGGTCTCAACTGTGACCCTTTATCACACTTATCTCCAAGGCCTATTGGTTGATCTCCAACATCATAAATAAGATTATCATCTGCCGTGCTACGAACCTCCGAAAGCCTACCATGAAGATGAACCACATTAGTCGACCCCGCCCTTTCATGAAGATCATCTACATTTTGTGTAATCACAGTAACTTCAAAATCATCTTCTAATTCTGCAAGTACCTTATGCGCTATGTTGGGTTGAGCTCCGGCTGCGGCCTTTCTTCTTTGGTTATAAAAGTCAAGCACCAATTCGGGGTTGTTATACCAGCCTTCAGGAGATGCCACTGCCATAACATCATGTCCTTCCCATAAACCGCCAGCATCTCTGAAAGTAGCTATACCACTTTCTGCACTTACTCCTGCGCCAGACAGAACAACTAGTTTAAGCATAAAAATTATTCAATTAATAAATCTACATTCACCCCATGCTACGTATCTACTAAAATTAAAATTTTATAGCAAATGAACGCTCCAATAAACAGAATAACTTTAGATCTTAATGTAAAAGCACCTGACTTTAACCTTATTGATGTGTATGACAGACCTACTTCTCTGGCGCAATTGAAAGGTAAAAAAGTATTTGTTGCCTTCTTCAGGCATGCTGGATGTCCTTTTTGTAATCTTAGAGTTCATTTCCTACAAAAGCATCACCAGGAATTGAAAGAGAAAGGACTTGAGATGGTCTTCTTCTTTGAGTCTTCTAAAAAAGTATTGTTATCCAGTTCGTTTCATAAGGAGATTTCACCAATCCCATTAATATCTGACGTAGATAAAACATGGTACAACGCATATGGAATTGAAGAATCTGCCGCTAAATCAACTAAGAGTCACCTCACATCATTTATCCAAACAGCTATAAAGGCCAAACTAAACGGGTTGCCAATGCATATGATGGCAGAGAAAGAGTCTATCAAAACAATACCAGCGGAGTTTCTTATTGATGAAAATGGAATCATTAGGAAGATTCATTATGCCAATGGCCTGAACGATAGAATGTCGATAGAACATATCTACAATTTTGCTCAAGGTAAGAACATGGAAAATGCACCGGTTCGGAAATCGGAGAATGGTTTTATGCCCAAACTTGGTTTTTCAGCATAAAAAAAGCCCTGAAATAAATCAGGGCTTTTTTTTTATTTCTTCTTAGCATACCTTCCCTTTTTCTCGGGAGCTTTTTCTGCTAGTTCTATGCATTCTTCCAATGTAAGTGAAGCAGGATCTTTATCTTTAGGAATTTTGACATTCTTTTTACCTGCCTTAATATAAGGCCCAAACCTTCCATTAAGTACCTGAATGTCAGGATTTTCATCAAAAACCTTGATAAACTTATTCTTATCAGCTTCTTCTTTAGCTTTAATAAGCTCGATTGCCCTCTCCGAACCTATAGTGTAGGGATCATCTGTTTTAGGTATTGATACAAACTTGCCATCATACTTAACATAGGGTCCAAATCGACCTAAGCCTACTAACATTGGTTTTCCATCATGATCACCAATTTCACGTGGCAGTTTAAACAATTCAAGGGCATCCTCCAGTGTGATGCTTTCTATAAACTGGCCTTGACGAAGGCTGGCATACTTAGGCTTACTATCTTCAGAATCCTCACCTATTTGAACCAAAGGACCGAAACGGCCCAATCGCGCAATAACCTTTTCACCTGATTTAGGATCAACACCCAGTTCTCTTGAGCTAGGCACATCCGTGCGCTCTATGTTTTCAGTAGTTTCAACTTTAGCGTGGAAGTCCGTATAAAACTCCCCTATCATTTTATCCCACTCTTTAAGTCCCTGAGCAATCTCATCAAACTTCTGTTCTACTTCAGCTGTAAAGCTATAGTTAGTAACGTTCGGAAAGTGCTCTACTAAAAAGTCTGTTACCACCATAGCAATGTTGGTAGGGAACATTTTGTTCTTTTCAGCTCCTGTAATTTCAGTTTGGGTTTTCTCAGAGATGGACTTTTCAGATAAGGTAAGCATTTTATACTCACGTTCCTTTCCTTCACGCAATTCCTTCTCAACATAATTTCGTTTCTGAATTGTAGAAATTGTTGGAGCATATGTTGATGGTCTACCAATACCCATTTCTTCAAGCTTCTTCACTAAGCTCGCTTCAGTGTATCTGGTTGGTGGTCTGGTGAATCCTTGTCTGGCATTCATATGATCAAGCTTAAGCTCTTGACCTATGGTTAAAGGAGGCAACATACCTTTTTGCTCTTCTCCCTCATCCTCGTCATCAGTAGACTCAAGGTACACAGAAAGGAAACCTTCAAATTTCACAACTTCACCTGAAGCTGTTAAAGTATCTGGTAAAGTAGATATGGCAATAGTTGCCGTTGTTTTTTCTATTTGTGCATCAGCCATTTGCGAGGCAATGGCCCTTTTCCAAATAAGATCATATAATCTCAGGCCATTTCTATCACTTGATGGCTGAGTATTAGCAAAATTAGTCGGTCTTATGGCTTCATGAGCCTCTTGCGCTGAATTAGACTTAGTTTTAAAATGTCGAACATTTACAAAATTATCTCCAAACTCCTTTTTGATTTCTGATACTGCGCCATTAATAGCCTCCTCAGATAAGTTAACTGAGTCAGTTCTCATATATGAGATTATACCAGCTTCATAAAGCTTTTGGGCCACACTCATAGTTTGGGAAACAGAAAACCCAAGTTTTCTACTAGCTTCCTGTTGCAACGTAGACGTTGTAAATGGTGGTGCAGGTGTTTTCTTAGATGGTTTCTTCTGTAAATCTTTGATTGAAAAATCAGCATCTACACAAGCTTTTAGAAACTCCATAGCTTCTTCCTCAGTGTCAAATCTCTTAGATAGCTCTGACTGAAGTTGCTTTTTATTGCCTAAATCGAATATCGCACTGATTTTATAAAAGGACTTAGCCTTAAACTTTTCTACTTCACGCTCTCTTTCAACAACCAACCTTACAGCTACAGATTGCACTCTACCCGCTGACAGTCCTGTTTTTATCTTCTTCCAAAGAATTGGAGAAAGTTCAAAACCAACTAGCCTGTCTAAAACCCTTCTTGCTTGCTGAGCATTTACAAGATCAATATCAATGCCACGCGGTGTTTGAATAGCGTTTTGGATGGCGTTTTTAGTAATTTCTCTAAAAACAATTCTTCTGGTGTTAGTATCATTAAGCGATAATGCCTCTTTTAAATGCCATGAAATGGCTTCTCCTTCGCGGTCATCATCACTCGCTAAGTATACCATCTCTGATTCCTTAACAAGTTTTTTCAACTCCTTTATGACAGCCTTCTTATCGGCACTGACTTCATACGTGGGTTTAAAACCATTGATTTTATCAATTGCTTTATCTCCTTTTGGAAGATCACGTACATGGCCATAGCTGGAAGTTACTTTATAATCCTTACCCAAATACCCCTCAATCGTTTTTGCTTTCGCAGGTGACTCTACTATGACTAAATTCTTCGGCATAAATTCGTTGTTTAGCTATTCGCTCAAAATTTCAAAGATGCAATATTTTTTAATATAAAATAATATCGCCCTGTTTAAATAATAAATGGAGTTTTAGTACTTTCAACCATCAGTTGGCGTTAATGTTTAATTATTAAACTCTATGATCAAAAATTTATACTTGCTCAGACACGCTCGTTCTTCTGAAAAAGCTTCAGGCCAACAAGACATTGAAAGAACCCTCAATTCTACTGGTTTGCAAAATGCTACCCGTATGGGTATTAACTTTACACAGAAGAATTATCAATTTGATATTATTCTCTGCAGCCCGGCCATTAGAGCTTTAGCAACTGCCTCTTTAATAGCTGAACAGATAAAGTATGATACTGGAAGGATTCATCAAAATGATGAAATCTATGAAGCATCAATAAGAACACTGCTTAGGGTTGTCAACCAACTAAAAGAAGAATGGAACTCCGTATTAATAGTTGGGCACAATCCTTCTGTCACCTATTTAAGTGAGTACCTAACCAAAGCAGAAATTGGCGATATGACTACTTGTGGAGTGACACACATTCAGTTCGAAAATTTAAAGTGGGAAGAGGTTTCAGAAGCTACCGGTAATTTGGTGAGCTATGAACACCCAGACCAGCTTAACTTTTAGGCTTCTTTGCAGCTTTGAGGTCAATCTTATCTCTGATCTCCTTAGGGCTAAACCCTAATCTAGAGCCTACAAGGTTGATCAACTCCCTTTCAGCATTAGCAAATTCCCCATCTAGCATGGCCAATTCTATCATGTCTTCCATTTGTTTGTCTTTGTCCTGCTGGTTTTGTGGAATAAGAAAAACATATTCATCTGCTCTGTCAATCATGACATTGAGCCTATCAAGTGGAATACCATTATCATAAGCTATTTTGGATAAAGCCACCATTTCTACCTCTGCTATTTTACCATCAGCAGCAGCCAGAGATATTAAATTTCTAAAATGTTCGATGTTTGCGTTAAGCATCTTCAAAAAGTTTTAAACTACTATAGACTAAATCGGAAGTTAATAGAATTTTTATTAGTTAGCACTAAAAATAAAAGTAAAGTGTTTCATTTGCCTTTTAATTGAACATCAACACCTCTGATGCTATGACCAAGAAAGAAGAATTAATTGCCTCATTTGATCCTAACGCTCCTAGTGCACCAGGCAGCCTTTACGGTTTACCTTTTGATCTTGACACAGCTGAGCTCGTAATTATACCAGTGCCCTGGGAGGTTACTGTTTCATACAGTGCAGGGACTGCTGATGGTCCTGAAGCAATTTTGGAAGCATCAGCACAAGTGGATCTATTTCTAAAAGACATAAAGGATGCTTGGCAGATGGGAATGTATCTGCTCCCATCCCCAGAAAATCTTATCGAGGAAAATAAGAAATATCGTGATCTGGCATCTAAGTATATTTCCTGGTTAGAATCTAATGAAGAAGACTGGGTTACCGATGAATTAAAGATTATCCCAAAAGCCATAGACGAAGTGTCTGAAAAGCTCAATATCTATATTAAATCGCAGGCAGTAAAGCTGGCTAACCAAGGCAAAATGGTAGCTCTTTTAGGTGGTGACCACAGTACACCACTAGGATTAATCAAAGCCATGTCTGAGCTACATTCTTCGTTTGGTATCTTGCAAATAGATGCACATGCAGACCTAAGAGAGGCCTATGAAAATTTCACCTATTCGCATGCTTCCATAATGTACAATGCTTTGAAAATTAGAAATGTGAGCAAACTAGTACAAGTGGGCATTCGCGATTATTGTGAGGAAGAGATGGACTATATAAAAGGTTCGAACGGACGAGTAAAAACTTTCTTTGATGAGGATATAAAATCAGCCATATACGAGGGAAAATCATGGAAAGCTATTTGTGACGAGATCATTAAAGAACTGCCCGATTTGGTTTATATTAGTTTTGATATTGATGGTTTGGACCCAAAGCTTTGTCCAAATACAGGAACACCAGTACCAGGAGGTTTTGAATTCAATGATGTAGTCTACTTAATGAAGCAGATTGCAAAAGCAGGAAAACGTATCATCTCTTTTGACCTTAATGAGGTGTCCCCTGGCGAAGACGAATGGGATGCTAATGTTGGAGCAAGACTCTTATATCAAATGGCTGCCATAATGGGAGTATCGCAAGGTAAACTTCAGTTTACACCTTAAAACCCATTACAAGGATATCGTCAGTTTGCTCTCCCTCATTTCGCCAGTCATTAAGCCTAGTTTTCAATTCTTTGTGCTGATCATCTAACGGTTTTTGATGAATTTCTAATAGCATCTTTTTAAAATTGCTAACCATAAACTTCTTATTGTCAGGGCCGCCAAACTGGTCGGGGTACCCATCAGAAAAGATATAAAAAATATCGCCTTCTTCAATATCCAGCTGGTGCTCTTCAAACTTTAAGGGATTTTCGTCCATATCGCCTATGGTTCTCTTTGTCCCCTTCACAACATGGATCTCATTATTTCTAATTTGATACAACGGCCTGTTAGCACCGGAAAAGTATAGTTTACCTTTTTTCCGATCTATAGAACAAAGGGCTACATCCATGCCATGGGTAGATGTTGCTTTATCTGTCTGGTTGATAGAATTTCTTACTTGTTCATCAAGCTTGGTTAAAATTACCGAAGGACTGGTTTCCTGATCTTGATTAATGATTTGCTCCAATGATGAGTGACCAATGACTGTCATAAATGCACCTGCCACTCCATGCCCTGTACAGTCTATGGCAGAAACGACATGTCGATCCTTCAATGCCGAAAACCAAAAGAAGTCTCCAGAAACAATATCCTTAGGTTTAAAAAGTACAAAAAAGTCACTTTGATAGTTTTCAGGAACATTGAATTGCAGCAGTGACCGCTGAACGCTTTTGGCATAATCAATACTCTCAGTGATGCTATCATTTTTCTCCTGAATAATCAATTTCTGATTTTCCAGTTTAATGTTCTGCGCCTCAAGCTGCTTTTTATTCTTTTTGATGGTCCTTAGTTCCTGAAAGATTACCAGGCTTAATCCAACTACAAGAAAAGAGACTATAACAACAGAGGCAATAACAATCTTATCATTCTGAATCTGAAGCTGCTGCAACTCACTTTGCACTTTCAAGGCCTCTATTTCTGCCTGTTTCTTTTCTATTTCATATGCACTTTCCAGTTCAGCTATTCTTCTATCACTCAACTCATTAAAGACTTGCTCTTTGGCATTATTGTGAAGCTGTAAAAAGCTATATGCCATAAACATATCACCACTAGCAAAGTAGGTTTCGGCCAATGAGCCATATATAATCTCAATCAATCTTTTGTTATCAGTTTCCTGAGCTAAGGATAAGGCATCAGTGAAAATTTCAATCGCCTTTTCATTTTGTTTGGTTGACTTATACACGGTACCAATGTTATGCAATGCATTAGCCTGACCGTTTAGATCATTGTGAAGTTTTTCCAGATCAAAGGCACTCTCATAAAACGCCATAGCATTGTCCCATTCTCCTCTTTGGAAGTAGATGTTACCAATATTGTTGAAGGGAACAAAAGCCTGAGAGTTGTCCTCCAACTCCTCATAAATAGTGAGTGATTGCATGTAGTATTTAAGTGCGTAATCGTACTCCTCCAGATCGGTGTAAACATTACCAATATTATTAAGTGTCCCGATTATGCGAAGCTTGTGATCAATACTTTCAAACTGTTCTAAAGCCTTATTGAAATACTCAAGAGCCTTCTCAAACTCTGCTTTTAGTGAGTATATTGTGACTATATTGTTGTATGTGTAGGCCAGCGCATCCTCAAATTTATTCTCCTCTTGTATTCTTACAGATTTCAAGTAGCTATCAAGTGCGTCATCAAGCTGTCCCCTGTTCTTATTAAGAACCCCGATATTATTATAACTAGAGGCCATACCGCTAGGGTCATTGATTTCTTTCGCCAGCTCTAATGCCTGATTGGTATAGTCAAGCGCCTTTGCCGGATCATTGTTCACATATTGTTTGTAGAGCTCGTTAAGAACAATGACTTTATTCTTTCCTTCTGCACTTTCAAGTTGATTTTCAAGACTGTCTATTGTCGG
>NZ_SMLV01000405.1:0-16539 GCF_009711525.1 Fulvivirga lutimaris | reverse complement strand
ACAGAAAGAATAAGGGCTAATGACATTTATATTTGAAGTTCTAGTAAACGAAAATGATAAGTTAAGCATTTATGCTAATAATCCTTATCATGCTTTTAAATATTTATATCTTAGCAACCTTTGTTGAATTTTATCATAAACCATGGGTGATTTAATTGTTGATTTTGCGAATTGGATTTGGGGTTTACCACTACTAATATTATTGCTTGGTGGAGGTTCATTCTTCCTACTTTATTCCAAATTATTGCCATTCAAATATTTCGGTCATGCTATCAAAGTGTTGACAGGAAAATATGATAGCGATGAAGAAAAAGGCGAAATCAATCATTATGAAGCGCTATCAACACACCTAGCCTCCACTGTTGGGATGGGAAACATTGCCGGAGTGGCCATTGCCATAGTGACTGGCGGGCCTGGAGCCATATTTTGGATGTGGGTTAGTGCCTTTGTTGGTATTGCTACCAAATTTTTTACCTGTACTTTATCAATCATGTATAGAGGCAAAGATGAACATGGACAGGTACATGGTGGCCCGATGTATGTAATCAGAGAAGGATTAGGAAAATCATGGATGCCGCTGGCCTACTTTTTCTGTGCTGCTGGTCTTGTTGGGTGTCTCCCTATATTTCAGGCCAACCAGCTTACTCAAGTTATCAGAGATGTACTTATAATACCTAATGGCATGGGTAACTCATTCTTTGAATTGTTTGGCCAATCATTTCGCTATACAGACCTATATACTGGTTTAGTACTTACTGTGCTCGTGGGAATTGTAATTTTTGGAGGACTTAAACGAATCGCCAATGTGGCCAGTAAAATGGTGCCTTTGATGATTGTAATCTATTTCCTTTCAGTAATTACAATATTGCTAATGAATATTAGCGAAGTGCCAGGCATGCTGGGTTTAATTATTAGTGATGCCTTTTCAGGAAGCGCTGTTGCTGGCGGTGCATTAGGTTCCGTTATTATTACTGGAGCCAGAAGAGCCGCATTTTCTAATGAAGCAGGCATAGGCACTGCGCCTATTGCTCATGGTGCTGCAAAAACTGATGAGCCAGTACGTGAAGGTTTGGTAGCCATGTTGGGACCAGCCATTGACACTTTGATAGTATGTACATTAACCGCTTTGGCTATACTTATAACTAATGTATGGCAGACAACTGATCTGGATGGTGTTACATTAACTTCAAGAGCATTTGAGTCTGCATTTCCAGGTGTTGGAAATTACATTCTATTAACTTGTATTTTCTTCTTTGCCTCCTCTTCACTATTTAGCTTTTCATGGTATGGTTCAAGGTGTATGGCCTTCATAGTTGGAGAAGACAAAAAGTACGTATACAACTATGTTTATGTAGCCACTATCATATTCGGTTCTGTTGCTTCACTAAGTACAATTTTCAGCCTTATTGATGGCGCTTTTGCATTGATGGCAATACCTACTATGACCTCTGCTTTAATATTAGCTCCAAGAGTTATTAAGGCTGCAGATGAGTACATTGCTAAGATGAAAAGTAAAAAAGTGCTTGATTAACAGAATCTTAGTTTAGCATGCTAGTAGGTTTAGCATATAATTCATTAATTTGAATTAAAATAAGTCCACCATGTTAACAAAGAAGATATTTTCAATATTTATACTATCTGGAGCAGCATTACTCGTCAGTAAAACTGCTAACGGTCAAGGTTGCAGTGACGCTGGTTTTTGCACTATGGGTGCGATGAAACCAAGTCAGATTTATACCCGAAAAATCAATTTCAAACTTCGGTCGGCAGAGCTGAGTTTTGGGCGCGGAAAAACAACGCTTACTCCAGTTCTCAACGTTGTAACTATGGATTTAACC
Source organism: Fulvivirga lutimaris (assembly GCF_009711525.1). Lineage (GTDB taxonomy): Bacteria > Bacteroidota > Bacteroidia > Cytophagales > Cyclobacteriaceae > Fulvivirga > Fulvivirga lutimaris. The sequence goes on along the minus strand of NZ_SMLV01000405.1, from coordinate 14,701 downwards.
TTTGGTATCAACGAAAAGACTTCTTTTCAATTTAAATTACCATATCAGACAGTGAAAGGTAATCTGGGGCAGACATCTGGACTATCTGATATTTCATATTCCTTTACCAAAAACATGTATTCCTCAGAGAGTTTTCATATCAATGCAACTTTAGGTGGAAAAATACCTACTAACAATTCTGATTTAGACAGTGATGTCAAGTCTGAGCACATAACCACTGGTTTACCAGCGGGTACATCTACAGACCTTCCAATGTATTATCAAACTAGTTTAGGAAGCTGGGACCTTGTTGCTGGCGCATCTTTTATCAGCCAAAAATGGATGTTCGCCACGGGAATACAGATAGCATTGACAGAAAATGAAAATGATTTTCGCTATGAGCAATGGGCCAATTATCCAGATGAAAACTACTTGCAAGACAACTTCTTAGCTAACAATTTAAAAAGAGGTACAGACATTATGCTAAGAGTGGAAAGGGCTTTCCATTATTCTAATGTTGATATCAGACTTGGGCTTCTACCAATATTCAGAGTATCTAAAGACGAAATACTTGACCGAACTACTAATGAAAGAGTGAAGGTGGACGGCACAACAGGAATGGCGCTTACGGCTTTGTTAAATGTAGCCTACCATTTTAACACCAACCATAGCCTCAAATTTTTATATGGTAAAAAAATTACAGACAGAGATGTGAATCCAGATGGATTGACAAGGGACAATGTAGCTTCGATTTCCTATGTTGTTAGATTCTAAAGTCCTTCGTCTAACCGCCTTTGTCTTAATCTTCAGCTTTGTTAATGCCTACGGCCAGAATTGTGCTGAACTTTCTGAACGGCTTAAATCTGGTCAGCTTCTTGAGATAGAAACATTGATCTCAGGCCATGAGGATCTTTGTCCTGATGTTATTGGTGAGATTTATTTAAGAAAGGGGCGAAATGATTTGGCTGAAGAATACTTTACCAAGGCATTAGAAGGAGCCCAGTCCAAAGAAAAAAGGGCCTCCTCACTCAATAATCTTGGTATAGTTTATTGGAATGGCGGTCATACTGAAAAAGCCAAGGAATACATACTTGAAGCTTTAGAAATACGAAAGTCTGTTTTTGGTGAAAACCATGAACTTACAGCTGCCTCTTATAATGACCTTGGACTGGTGATTTCTAGCATTGACATTGACAAGTCACTCACTTATTATGAATCAGCACATAAGATTTATCAGCAGGTGCTTGGCGATAAAAATGAAAAGACAGCTCAGGCATTAATTAATATGGGTATCTCCTATCGCTCACTAGAATTTTTTGGGGATGCAACAAACAACTTCAATGATGCACTCAAGTTATGGAAAGAGTTATACCCAAACGGCCATCCAAATGAAGCCTTCATAATTAACAATATCGGCCAGACAAAGCAGATGATGAATGACCTTGATGGGGCCAAAAAAGAATATGAGAAGGCTCTATTGATTTACATTAAGTTTTATGGAGATAAGCACCCAGAAGTAGCCAATACCATGAACCTTATCGGAAGTGTATATAATATCAAAGGAGAGTTTGATATGGCATTGTCATACTATCAAAAGGCCATGATTGCCAATACAACATCATTTAGCTCAGAAGATCTGGAGTTGAACCCTAAGTCAGATGACTATCTCAACGCGAATATTCTGGTAAGCTCGTTGTATTACAAGTCTGAGGCTTTCGCCAATCTGCATTACAACAAGACACTAAAATTCAACGACTTAAAAAAGAGTCTTGATGCCCTGTCAGTTTGTGATACTTTAATTGATGCAATAAGACAATTAAGAACAAACGAGGCTGACAAGTTAGCGTTGGGGCAGATAGCCTCTACGGTATATGAAACAGGAGTAACCTTATGTAAAGGCATGGGTGATGTGGCGGTAAGAAAAGTTGAATATTATGAAAAGGCATTCTTCTTTGCTGAAAAAAGTAAGTCAGCCGTTTTACTAGAGGCAATTTCTGATGCACAGGCTAAATCATTTGCGGGTATTTCACCTGAAGACCTCTCAAGGGAAAAAGATTTAAAGTCTGAGTTGGCCTTTTATGAGAATGCGCTTATTGCTGAACAAAATGAAGAATTAAAAGTCACTTATAGATCTACCCTTCTAGCCCTGCGTCAGGAATATTCAGAATTTGTTAAAACATTGGAAATAAAATACCCTGAGTATTATGAATTGAAATTTAATCAAACTCAGCCCAGCGTATCTCAAATACAAGAGAAGTTAAAGCCAGATGAAACACTGTTGAGTTACTTCCTGACTACAAACTCTAATCGAATCTTCACTTTTGAAATCACGGATAGTAAATTTAAAATACACAGTGAACCGAAGTCCGAAGATTTCAGCAGATATCTCGCTGGGTTTAGAAATGGAATATATTTCAGAGATAAGGCTATTTATCTTAGAACTGCTAATTTGTTATACGAGCAACTCATACCAAAAAGGCTTGATAAGAACACAAAGCACCTTATCATAATTCCTTACGGCCAGCTCAGCACCATTCCTTTTGAGGCGCTACTAACTGATGACACCAAAGATGAAGGTAACTACAGTTCATACCCATTTTTGATAAAAGATTATGAGATCAGCTATTACTACTCTTCTACCCTACTTCTTATTCAGAAAGCTGCAGATCTAGAAGAAAACAGTGCTTTTTTATGTGCTCCGGTAATTTTTAAAGACTTAACGGATTTACCTGGCACAGCCAGAGAGGTTGAAGGTTTATCAACAGCCTTGACTAAAAAAGGAATTACCTCTAAGGCAATACTATTAGATGATGCAAACGAGGCTATAATTAAGAATAGCGATTTTAAGCAATATAAATACCTCCACTTCGCTACACATGGTGTTGTTGATGAAGACAACCCCTCACAATCTCGAATCTTCCTAAATCCTAAAGATCTGGAAGATGGAAGTTTGTTTTCTGGTGAGATCTACAATCTAAATTTGAAATCTGATTTAGTCACCTTATCTGCTTGCGAAACTGGCCTTGGTAAACTGACACAGGGAGAAGGCGTTATCGGCCTGTCTAGGGCATTGCTGTATGCAGGGGCAAACAATATCATTGTTTCCTTATGGAAGGTATCTGATCAGTCTACATCAGATTTGATGATAGACTTTTATTCTCAGAATCAGGATTCTGATTATGCACTCCCACTTAGAACTGCGAAACTGAACCTGTTAACAAAGGAGAAGTATGCGGAGCCCTATTACTGGGCCCCTTTCATACTTATTGGCAGATAATATTATTCGTACCTTAATGATTCAACAGGATTAACTCTGGTGGCCTTTATGGTTTGATAACTAACAGTTATTAGAGAAACCATCAAAACAGCAAGGCCTGCAATAACGAAGACCATTCCAGATATTGGTTGCTTGTAGGCGAAAGTGTTGAGCCATTGCTCCATTAAATAATAGGTTATTGGTATGGCCACTATAACTGCAATGGCTACCAGACCAACAAACCCTTTAGATAGCAGTATAAAAATCTGAGATTCGCTTGAGCCCAGCGTTTTTCTGATACCAATTTCTTTTGTTCTCTGCTGAGCAGTAAATGCAGAAAGCCCAAACAAGCCAAGACAGCCTACAATAATGGCTAATATGGCAAACGAGCCAAACAGATTTCCAAATTGCTGTTCATTTTCATACTGCCTGTTGAAATAATCGTCTAAGAAAAAGTAAGTAAATGGATTACCCGGAAAAGCAGCATTCCATGAGCTTTCTACGTGATCAATTGTATTGCTTAAATCAGCAGTCTTCAGCTTGATGGAATAGTACTCACCACCATAGATTGTGCAATAAAAAATAATGGGGTCTTGTGCTTGCTGTAGAGAAACCTGATTGTAATCATTAACAACACCTACTATAATAGGATTCCAACGAAAAGAGGGAATTTCGATAGTTGCACCTATGGCATCCTCTGGCTTCTCATACCCCAATAGCTCTGTGGCATATCTTGTAAGTATCACTGAGGTATCAGAATCGTTTATAAACTCCTCAGAGAACTTCCGCCCAGCCAACAATTTCATTTCAAAGACATCTATAAAATCATAGTCCATGCTATTGAACCTCAGTACTACTTCCGAATCTTCTCCAGCGCCATATGGTTTAGCGCCTACTTTATACTCTCTTTTCTTACCAGGAATAGTCACAGAGGTGGTTACTGCAGATATATTCTCATTTTTATCAAGTTCATTTCTAAAGACATCAATACTAGAATTAAAAGCATTTCTATCTCTTGGAGCCACTCCTGGTCTCTCGATGACCAACACCTGATCTACGTTCATCCCAATATCCTTATCCATCATAAAGTTGAGCTGATTGTAGATAATTAGAGTGCCAGCAATAAGACCTACTGACGTTATAAACTGAAAAATGACTAGTCCCTTTCTTAAAAGAATTCCTTTTGAGTTGGTCTGAAGCTTCCCTTTTAACACTGCAATCGGCTGAAAACCAGACAAGATAAACGCAGGATACAAACCGGAAAGCAGCGTACCCACTAACCACAGACCGATAATGAACAAACCTATTAGAGGGGTGAAAAAGGTGATGAAAGAAATGCTTAAGCCAGAAATGTTATTAAAAACTGGCAACGCTAAAAACACCAGAAATATAGCCAATATCAAAGCTGTAAAATTAATAATGGCTGACTCCATTAAAAATTGTCGCATCAGCTGCTGTCTAAATGCACCCATGGCCTTACGTACGCCTACTTCATTGGCTCTTTCCATTGCCTTAGCAGTAGAAAGATTGATGTAGTTTACCCAAGCAAGTACAATGATAAAAATCGCGATGATCATCATCGCAAAAACATTGTCCGCATCTCCGTTTGCTTCTGGTTCTTCTGCCAGGCTAGAAGTTAGATGAATATCTGTGAGAGGTTGTAGAAATAAGATGTCTTTCCTGTTTCTTTCTGCCAGATCAGGAGCGTATTTATTTACTAATTCTGGTAGTTGTTTCTCAACATCTTCCCAGTTCACATTATCAGCCAAGCGAACATAGGTGTACATATCCTTTCTTCTCCATGACTCATGATACCTACCAGGTGCCCAATCTCCACGACCGTAAAGGGTTTTATAAGAAAATAAGACATCAAATTTGAGATGGGTATTTTCTGGAAGATTTGCAATAACGCCAGTCACTTCACAGAGCTCATTATTAAAATCATCATCATTCAGTCTGATCATTTTGCCTAGCGGCTCTTCATCTCCAAAATACATTTTGGCATACTGCTCGGTGATGACCGCTGTATTTGGTTTTGACAAGGCCGTTTTTATATCACCTTTGATCATTTCATAACCAAACATTGGCAAAAAGGCTGAATCAGCATACAGAAACCGTTTTTGCTTAAACTTGACTGGTTGGCCAGGGGCATCTTCATAGGTGATAACTATGTTGTTTTTATAGCCCATGTTATAAAGTCTGGCATAGCTTTCTACGCCCGGAATATCAGCTACCATGGCTGGGCCTACACCAGGGTAATTTTCTGCACTGTTAATAAGAAGTTCGTTGTTAACGTACTGCTCAAGTCCTACTCTATATATGGTTTCAGGATGGTTATGAAATTTATCATAACTATTTTCGAAACTGACATACTTAACAATAAGGAGAAATGAAGCTGAACCGATTGCGAGACCTAGGATATTGATAAGTGAAAATATCCGCTTTTTGAGTATACTCCGTAGAGCTACCTTAAGATAGTTTTTGACCATAATACGTGTTGTTTTGAGTTATTTGACCAGATGAATTTACCAAAAAAAATTGAAGTAAGCTACACCTCGAGCTGTATTAGGCTCATTGCCCTCTATTTCTACTCATACCGCAATGAATTGATGACATTCACTGTTGCGGCCTTTATGGTGTGATAGCTTACCGTTAACAACGCTACGAAAATGACAGCAAGGCCAGCTATTGCAAACACCCACCATTGGATCGACTGTCTGTATGCAAAGGTTTCGAGCCAATTATCCATAAAATAGTAAGTGACTGGAATGGCTATGACCACCCCTATCAAAATCAGATAGATAAACTCTTTTGAAAGGAGAATGAATATATCGCCAATCTTAGAGCCTAAAACCTTCCTAACCCCTATTTCTTTAGTTCTCTGATGGGCCGTATAGGCAGATAAACCAAATAAGCCCAAACAACCAATGAATATTGCCAGAATTGAAAATGATGCAAACATATTTCCAAATTGACGCTCGTTAGCATACTGCTTGTTGAAGTAGTCATCTAAAAAAAAGTATTCAAAGGGATTTTCAGGAAAAGCCTTTTTCCAAAGCTTCTCCACATGACTTACTGCTCCTTCAATATCATCTCCGGCAATTCTCATTGAGAAAAAATCAGCTCTGTATGGCTCAAAGTAAAACATGGTAGGCTCATATGACTGTCTCAGTGAGACCTGGTTATAATCATTGACAACACCAATTACAATTGGGCTCCAGTCCCATGAGGGAATGTTAATATTTGCCCCAATAATATCATCTGGTGATTCATAACCAAGAAGTTTTGAGGCTGATTCTGTAATGATAACGGCTGTATCAGTATCATTGATATAGTCGGGAGAGAAATTTCGACCTGCCAGTAACTCCATTTCAAAAACATCAATAAACTCATAGTCCATGCTGTTTAGCCTGAATACAACAACGCTTTCAACATCACCATTGTATGGTTTTACCCTTGCTTTAAGTTCCTGAGTATTACCAGGAACTGTCAAAGAGCCCGATACATTTTGTATCGAAGTATGACTGGTCAACTCATTCCTAAACAAATCTACACTAGAGTTAAATTGATCTCTATCCTTAGGCGCTATGCTCGGTCTTTCTACCACCATAACCTGGTCTATCTCCATACCAATATCTGTATTTTGCATAAACTGCAATTGACCATAGACAATCATTGTAGCTGAGATAAGACCTATAGAAGTTACAAACTGTAATACCACCAATGATCTCCTGAAAAGCACGCCAGAATTACCACTTTTAAATTTGCCAGATAATACTGCTACAGGATTAAATGATGATAGTACCAAAGCAGGATAGATACCAGAAAATACAGTACCAACAGCACAAATCAATATCAGTATGCCAATATTAGATACGCTCATAATTTGCAAAAAATCAAAAGAGTGGCCTGTAAGCTTGTTAAATAAGGGTATTACCAGGAATATGAAAACCAAAGCTATTACGGAGGCTGAAAAATTAATAATGGCAGATTCTAATAAGAACTGTCCGAACAACTGCTTTTTAAAGGCTCCCATTACTTTTCTAACACCTACTTCCTTTGCACGCTCCGCAGCCTTAGCTGTTGACAGATTTACATAATTAACCCATGCTAAAACAAGAATGAATATAGCAATGAGCCCCATTGCTTTCACTCCTTGAGCGCTACCATTCATCTCTGGTTCATCAGGATAACTGGAATGCAAATGAATATCATTCATAGGCTGCATGGGCAATATGTCCTCCCTATTTCTTTCTGCCAGATTGGGAGAATATTTATCTACCAGTTCGGGCAGTTTGGCAGCTACTTCCTCGGGATTAGCCTGATCAGTAAGCTTAACATAGTTATACATCAGGTTTTGATTCCAGGACCCATTAAAGATCCTTGGTGCCCAGTCTCCACGACCATAAAGGGTGGTATATGAAAATAGAATATCAAACTTCAAATGTGTGTTTTCCGGTAAGTCTTCAAAGACACCAGTGATTTCCGCCAATTCATCATTATTCTGATCGTCTTGCATTCTTAGCACCTTGCCAATTACATCTGACTGCCCAAAATATACATTAGCCAAACTCTCTGAAATTACAGCGGTATTTGGCTTTGCCAGGGCGGTATTTACATCACCATCCTTTAGTTTATAGCCAAATAGGGGAAGAAATGAGCTATCTGCATACATAAACCTCTTCTGCTTTAGCCTTATAGGGTTATTTGGTAATTCTTCATTAGAAATGATAACATTCACCTTGGTTGGTGCATTATACAGACGAGCGAAATCTACTACTTCAGGCATGTCTGACTTCATGGCCGGGCCTATGCCAGGGTAGCTTTCTGCAGTACTTGTTGCCAGCTCATTATTTGCATATCGGTCAAGGGTAACACGGTAAATAGTATTGGTATCCTTCAAAAAGCTTTCATAACTATTCTCAAAATTGACATAGTGGTTTAAAAGAACAAAGGCAGCAATACCTGTGGCAAGTCCAAGGATATTGATAATTGAAAAGACCCGATTCTTGAGAACGCTTCTAAAGGCAATTTTTAAATAATTTTGAAACATAAGATCAATTCGATTTTACTTTCTCGCAGTTACACAAAATAATTAGCTAACACTTCACCAACATAATAAGCCAAAAAGGCGGCCAGCCCTCCTAATATAAGGGTTTCCACAATTCCCTTCAGAAAGGACTTCTCTGTCACCTTACTTTTTAAGAAACCAACAAACATAAGTGCTACAGCTGTTGAAATACAAGATATTAGAAACAGGTTATCTCTTTCCAAATCCATAACCTGAGCAAATATGTAAACCAACAATGGAATAATACCTATCAGGTTAAATGACAAAAATGTCGCAAAAGCCGTTTTAAATGGAGTTTTTTCATCCTTAGTCATCTCAAGCTCCTCTTTCATCATAGTGTCCACCCAAACATCTTTATCAGAAGTTATCACCTCAACGACCTGCTCCAACAAATCTCCTTTAAAACCCTTAGCTTCATAAATTTCTCTTATCTCCTGAACTTCTCTATCCCTTAAATTTTCAATCTCCCAATATTCAATTTTTCTATGCTTGTCATAGTTATCTCTGTCCGCCTTTACAGAAAAGTAGTTACCTACAGACATCGAGAACCCATCTGCAATTAAGTTGGCAAAACCGAAAATCAAAACCCAATATAGTTCTGCATTGGCTCCCGCTGCTCCGGCAACTACTGCAAATGTGGTAATGGCCCCATCTATACCGCCATAAACAAACTCTGAAATATAATCTTTATTGAAAATCCAGATATTACCTTCCGAATGGAGTTTGTTTTCACTCAGCGTGGTCATTGTCTAAGAAAGATAAGTCCCAAGATTTATTTTGATCATAAACTATATGTCCAGCGGACACAGTCAGTGGCGATTCAATATTATTATGATATAGCTTGCCAGTACCAAGCCCCTGATAGCTTTTAGCCTCAGTTTTGCTTGCCAATTGACTAATAGCATTTAGTCCAATATTTGATTCTAGTGCGGAAGTAATCCACCAACCGATATTCATACCATTGGCTATTTCTATCCACTCTGTTGATGATTGCAGCCCACCTATCAGAGTAGGTTTAATGATGATATATTGAGGTTTAATTTTTTCTAACAGTGCTACCTTATCTGATTTAGTATTAGCGCCAATCAGTTCTTCATCAAGTGCTATATCAATCGGAGCTTGAGCACAAAGTTTGGTCATTAAATCATGTTGACCAACGGCAATAGGTTGTTCTATAGAATGGATGCCATGACGAGCCATAGCCTCCATTTTATATAAAGCTTCTTCAGGTTTAAATGCACCATTAGCATCAACTCTTACAAGTATATCCTGAGTATAATATTTGCGCCTTATGTAATGTAGAATATCAATCTCCTTCTCAAAGTCAAGTGACCCAACTTTCATTTTGATACAATCAAAGCCTTCAGTAATCTTATCAGAAATTTGTAGTAGCATAGCTTCCATATGCCCCATCCAAATCAATCCATTGATTGGAATCTTCTCACCCACTTCGTAGAAGTTGGTTTTATATATTAACCTTTTGCCTCCATTTATTAAATCCAGTAGGGCAGTTTCAATAGCAAATCGCAGAGCTGGATATTCATAGCCAGCTACTTCCAAAGCCATATCAAAGATTTCCTGTTCTGACTTAGGAGCTTCAAACCCCACTAGTGCCTTCAACTTAATATCAATTTCAGGCTGTAGTTCCTCTTTATCATCAATGCTTAACTTCTTCAATGGTCCGCACTCGCCCAAACCAAAAATTGCTGTATTAGTTGCCGCCCAGACTTTGATTATGAATGTCTCTTTGACCTTTAATACTCCACGTGATGTACCTGCAGGAAATTTGAAATCCAATGTATATGGATGGATGGAATATTGAAGAGCCATTTTAAAAAGTTAACCTTTAATTTGAGCGTTTTAAACCACTTAATCAATATTCTTCAACCTATATTTGTGCAAAATGAAGAATACACCTACTGAAATAAGTTTAAACGACTACACGTATAATTTACCCGAAGAAAAAATAGCCAAAGAGCCACTCAAAGAACGTAGTGACTCAAAGCTCCTTACTTATAAAAATGGCATATTAGGTCACGATGTTTTTAACAACATTGCCGAGCACATTCCTTCGGGTGCATGTCTAATTTTCAATAACACAAGAGTTATCCCAGCAAGGTTATTTTTTGTGAAAGATACGGGTGCATTAATAGAAATATTCCTTTTAGAACCTTTAGCACCTACCAATGAAGTGGCCAGCGCTATGCTGGTAAAAAACACTTGCGTCTGGAAGTGTATGATAGGTAATCTTAAAAAGTGGAAGGAAGATCAGGCACTAAGATTAGAGCTTCATGACGGGCAGCAACTAAAAGTAAAAATTACAGATCGACAACAACAGTTGGTTGAGTTCACCTGGGATTCCAATGAAGTGTTCGTGCATGTATTAGAAGCAGCAGGGAAAATACCACTTCCTCCCTATATCAATAGAGAAGTAACTTTTGAAGATCAGGAAAGGTATCAAACAGTATATTCAAAATTTGAAGGTGCTGTGGCAGCACCAACGGCCGGCCTTCATTTTGATGACAAGACGTTGGAATCATTATCAAAAAAGAAGGTAGATTTCGATTATCTTACTTTACATGTAAGCGCAGGAACATTTCAGCCTATAAAAGTTGATAATGTACTTGAGCATGCCATGCACTCTGAACAAGTGGTTGTCACCTTAGAAAACATCAATACTTTACTTAGCAAAAACTTTATAGTTTCTGTGGGAACAACATCTATGAGGACATTAGAAAGTCTTTACTGGTACGGGGTTAAACTTATAAATGGTGAAACTGAGTTCTTTATAAATAAACTTTATCCATACGATCATGAAGCTGGGGTCTTGCCATCAAAAAGTGATGCATTAGAAGCTGTAAAAAGATACTTGATAGAAAAGAGTTTAACACAAATTACAGGTCAAACTGAGATATTCATTTTCCCGGGTTATAAATTTAGAATATGCAATGGGCTTATTACCAATTTTCACCTTCCAGGTTCTACGCTAATATTATTGGTAGCTGCATTTATTGGTGAGGATTGGCGAGAAGTATACAAAAAAGCGATAGCCAATGACTACCGCTTTTTAAGTTATGGGGATTCTTCTTTATTACTACCCAGCTAATTACCTTCTTGCCTGATCTAGCGGCACTAGTTCAACCTCCACTCTTCTACTCTCTTCAGCATTGCCACTGGCATTTTTGGTAGCTCCAAAAGCCTTGGCAATAATTCTTCTTCTAACCACTCCCTTCTGGTTAATGTAATCAAGAACAGCTATGGCCCTTTCATTCGAAAGCTTTCTATTAAACTCCTCGTTACCTTCGGCAGAAGCATAACCGGAAATCTGTACACCCAGATCAGGGTATTTGTTTAAAGCTTCTATCAGTTTATCTAATTCTGCGTTATAAGAGGCCTTCAAGTCACTTTTAGAGACATCAAAATACAGCTTGGTAACTTTGTTAAGCAAAGTCTTGTCATAAGTAACAGGCTGCGCTGCTTTCTCAGCTTTTTGTTTTTCTGCCTCCTCGGTTACGTACATTGTTGGTAAAGAAAATATGGTCTTGCCATCTACTTCCTTCTTCTCAAACTTGCTCTCGTCACTTTCATCATAATAGTAAACCCTTGTTGCCTGTTCTAATTCCTGGCTTGAGTCAAAATTAACCTCATCTATAGAGTTAGTCATATAGATAAGGCTTGTTAAATACTCTATACCTTTTTCATCACTAGCAGCAATTAGATCGTTCATGAGATCATAAACATCAATGCTATCACTTTTAATTAATGCAGACTCGTGTGTTTTTCTAAAATCTGTAACAGCATCTTCATGTGTGTCATAAAATGCATTTTTAACCTCTACAGACTGGCCCACAACTACATCAAACTGTTTGATGGTTTTCAAATAAATCATCTGAAATAATTCATAAAAATAAGTTTGGCCAGGCACGTTGATATTCAAGGTATATGGTAAAAATCCTTCAGATTCGATAATCATGTCATAATTCTTAGCTGGAGGTAGTATGATCAAGTAATTACCAGTTTTTGGATCTGGTTGATAAACAAAATCAAGTTTCTTACCTGACTCATTATCTATCATATAAATCTGTGTAGGCATTGGCTGGCCTGTTTCACCATCAAGTATTCTTCCTTTTACCATAGTCAAAGGCACATTCGCCTCCTCCTCTGGCATATCTATGGTGTAAATATCCTGACCTCCATTTCCTCCTTTTCTGTTAGATGAAAAGTAGCCCTTTCGACCGTCAGCAGTTAAAGTAAAATAATTATCATCAGCTGTGGTATTAATAGGATAGCCCATATTTTCAGGCTTCGTCCATTCATCATTAAAAAGACGGGTTACAAATATGTCTCTACCACCGATAGTATTATGCCCATCAGATGTAAAGAAAAGTGTCCATTGATCAGGATGAATAAATGGAGCATCCTCATTATATTTTGAATTCACTTCAGGTCCGAGGTTTACAGGATCTCCCCAATCTCCAGATTCAAGTTTTTTAATCTGGTAAATATCTAATCCACCATACCCACCAGGTCTATTACTGGCAAAATACATAGTTTTACCATCAGGCGTTATACTAGCCGTACTTTCAAGGTGCCTGGTTGTATTAATCTTAGGACCTAAAGTAGTTGGTATGGACCAGTCTTTACCTGATTTATCTATAGAATAAAGATTACCTGCTCCCTCAGCTGCTCCAATAAAAATCAACATCCTTTGTCCATCAGCAGATAGTCCGGCAGTACCTACATTATAATTAGAAGTAATTTCTATTTTTTGAGGCTGAGACCATGTACCTGATTCGTTATAAGAAATATATACCTCTTCTATAAACTCCTCATTAGATCTGGTTTTCCCTGTGTTTGGTCTAAGTGCGGTATAGGCCATTACACTTTCATCTGCTGAAACTACAGGATTGTATTCTGTATAAGATGAATTTATTACCTGACCAAAATTATGAATTGAAATATCTTTTGGACTGCTCATCATTATGAGAGCGTTATTAGCGATTTCGAGAGCACGATCTACCTTTTGAATTTCAGCTCGCTCATTCTTCAATGTAGCCTTATATTGCTGATAATAGTCAATAGCTTTTTCCACTTGGCCGTCAAGATGATAGACAGCCGCCAGGTTAAACAACAATTTTGGAGGCAATTGATCTTTGGCAAGCTTAATGGCCTGCTCAAAATAAGGAATAGCCTTTACCTGTTCATTTATTTCAAATGACTGCTCGTAGCAAACACCAGTATTATAGTAAACCAGAGCATCACCCTCACCTGCTTCAATGGCTTCAAGGTAAAGCTTTAAGGCTTCATCATAATTCCTGATTTTGAAATACTTATCTGCATTAGACACGGTCTTACTTACACTCTGTGCTTGAACCGATCCTACCAAAAAAATTCCGAGTAATAAAAGAATTACTCCGGAGTAGACTGACTTTTTCATTTTACTTTGTTTGTAGACAATATCTATTTTAACCAAAATAGTATATCAAATTGTAATTTACTATTCAGTTTTATATTAATTCGACATCAAATTTAAGGATTTATGACATATCAATCGTTTATTTTTTGATATCTTAAGCGCTTAGACATTACTTCTGCATGGATGAACTAAAGATTTTGCTTAATGACTTTTGGGAGGTATTGAAGGACCTTGCTCACTTTTTTACAGTTAAACTCTTCAGTATTGGTAATTCGGAAATCACGCTGATTACCATCGTATATCTTCTTATTTCTGTTGTACTCCTCAACTTTTTCTCAAACAGGCTAAGTAAATTCATTGGCAATACCGTACTAAAAAAGTACACTACCATTCCATCAACTGCTCAATCTGTATCGACTATTATAAGGTATGTCTTTCTTGTGGTTGGAATGATGGTAATCGTTCAGACGGCTGGAATTGATCTTAGTGCACTAAGTATTTTAGCTGGTGCTTTAGGAGTTGGTATTGGTTTTGGTCTCCAAAACATTACCAACAACTTTATTTCTGGAATCATCATTTTGTTCGAACAACCCATCAAGCTTGGTGATAGAATTGAGGTGGGTAATATTAAGGGTGATGTCCTAAAAATATCAGCCCGGGCAACAACTGTTGTAACAAATGACAATATATCTGTTATTGTGCCTAATTCAGAGTTTATTAGCTCAACAGTTATCAATTGGAGCCATAATGATAGAAATGTGAGTTTTAGGTTTCCTGTTGGTGTTGCTTATAAAGAAGATCCTAAAAAGATAAAAGCTTTATTGTTGGAAGTGGCTTCTGAAAACTCTGGAGTGCTAGATAGCCCTGCTCCTGATGTTTTATTTGATGAGTTTGGAGATAGCTCTTTAAACTTCTACTTGAGAGTATGGACAAGTGACTTCACCAGTAGACCCAACATATTAAAAAGTCAGTTATACTA
>NZ_SMLV01000144.1 GCF_009711525.1 Fulvivirga lutimaris | reverse complement strand
GCTATTTATACAGTGCTTTTAAAACTTAACATCTATGAATAAGATTTTTACTAAAGTTGCAATTGCTTCATTTTTAATCTTCTGCGGGCTTGCCCCGGAAGCATTCGGACAGACTACCATTTCAGGAAAGGTACTTGATGCCGGAACAGAAGAACCTCTAGCAGGTGTAAACATCATCGTAAAAGGAAAAGTAATAGGAACTATTACTGATTTCAATGGAGAATACAATCTCTCTGTCAATGACGCTCCTCCCTTCACCCTTGTTTTTTCTTTCATTGGTTTCAGCACTCAAGAAATTGAAATTACCAATGCCAATACCACGGGATTAAACGTAACTTTGGAAGAGCAGTCAATGCTCGGGCAAGAGGTTGTGGTTTCGGCTTCAAGAGTTGAAGAAAGCATCCTTCAGTCTCCTGTATCCATTGAAAAAATGGATATTTTGGCTGTTCAAAATACTTCAGCCGACAACTACTACAAAGGTATTGCTAACCTCAAGGGTGTGGATGTTGCCACAAGTAGCATTAACTTTCAAATCATTAACACAAGAGGTTTTGGTTCAACTGGTAACACCAGATTTGTTCAATTAACCGATGGAATGGACACTCAGGCTCCGGCCCTTAACTTCCCAATAGGTAACCTTAATGGGCCGTCTGAATTAGATGTTGAAAGTGTTGAGTTAATACCAGGAGCCTCTTCAGCATTGTATGGACCAAATGCCTTTAATGGTATTTTGTTAGTTAACAGTAAAAGTGCTTTTGATTATCAGGGTGCAAGTGCTTTTGCTAAAATAGGTGTTAACCATGTAGGTTCAGATGCAGATCAGGATATGGCTCCAATGTATGAAGCATCTGTTCGATATGCCAAAGCTTTTAATAACAAGTTTGCATTCAAAGTTAACTTTTCATACATGCAGGCTGATGACTGGCATGGAACAAGTCAATTAGACAGAAATGCAGCATTGAACCCTTTTGCAAGTATTGGTGGAGACAATCCTGGTGCCGAGAGATTGCATGTTATGGGTGATGAAGCAACCCTTAATATGAACATCCTTCGTTTTAGTACAACTTCTGCGAATAGTGTCGGTTGGCAAAGTGTAGCTCAGCAGAGAGTTTTTGAGCCTGGAGTTTCTGCTTGGAGTTTTGCTCAAAGTGGATTCCTACCTAATCATGTTATATCGGCACCTGGCTACCAAGAGCAAAATATAGTAGACTACAAAGCTAAAAACATGAAGGCCAATGTAGGCTTATATTACAGATTAAATGATAACGTAGAACTTAGCTATCTGTATAATGGCGGTTTTGGAACAAGTATTTATACTGGAGCCCAAAGATACTCCTTAAAAAACTTTGGTATTCAACAACACCGTTTACAATTAAGGGGAGATAATTTCTACTTAAGAGCTTATACAACTCGTGAAAATTCTGGAGATTCATATATTGCTGAATTCCTAGGTAAAAAAATTAATGATTCTCGATTTGGTGGAGATGTTGCTAACTACCTAACAGGCTATCCTCTATTCTACCTTCAGTCTCTTTATGCCCAAGGTTACAGGCCTGGTGATGATCCTAATTCGGTAACATTACAAGACTCATATAGTGCACATCAATTCGCACAAAATGCAATGAATACTGCCTTTCCTCTTGAAGAAGGTTCAACAACATTTGAACAATTACAAGAAAGTCAGCAAAATGGCGTGGTTCCAGCGGGACCTAAATTTAATGATGCCACAAACCTATACCATGTCGAAGGACAGTATGACTTTAAAAATCAAATAGACGCTTTCGATCTTCAGATGGGTGGTAATTATAGAGTTTTTGATTTAAGATCCGAGGGTACTATTTTCCCTGACAAAGATGGTGGTATTCAAATCAAGGAATATGGTGCATACGCCCAAGCAGCTAAAAGAGTTTTAAATGATAACCTTAAATTAACCGGTTCAGTAAGATATGATAAAAATGAAAATTTTGATGGCCAGTTTAATCCAAGAATATCAGGTGTTTACACAGTAGCTCAAAATCATAATTTTAGAGCATCTTATCAAACTGGTTTTAGAATACCAACAACCCAGGGTCAGTTTATAGATTTAGATATTATATCGGCTAGATTACTGGGTGGCCTTGAGGATAATTACAATAAGTACCAGCTTACAACTAATGCCTACACAATAGAATCTGTTAGAGCTTTTACTGATATCATCTTCTCTGGTGGCGCTATTGGTACTGCAATTGGCCAATTGGTTCCATTTACAGATGCAAAACCTGTTAAGCCGGAACAAATCAAAACTATTGAGGTAGGTTACAAAAGCTTAATTGCTAATAAACTTTTGGTTGATTTAGCTTATTACCATAATACCTACAATGACTTTATTACTCAAATACAATTAAGGAAGGCGTCTGCTGATGTTTTTGCAAACCCAGCCGCTGCTGCATCACTATTGAATGGGTCGTCACTAACACTTAGAAATGATGGTACCTTCACTGGAAATACTGCTCAGATTTACACTAATTACGATCAGGAAGTGACATCTCAAGGTGCAGTTATAGGCCTGACTTATAGTTTACCGAAAGGTTACAACCTTGGTGGTAATTATAACTGGAACAAGTTAAATACAGAAATAACTCAAGGTTTTTCTGAGTTTAATACTCCTGAGCATAAATTTAATTTAAGTCTATCTAACAGAAAGATCACAGACAAGCTAGGCTTCAACGTTACTTATAGATGGCAGGAAGAGTTCTTCTGGGAGTCTTCATTTGCAACAGGAGATGTGCCATCTTTCAGCACAGTTGATGCTCAAGTGAGCTATAAACTTAAAAATCTTAAGTCAATGCTTAAGCTTGGAGGATCCAACATTCTTAACAAACAATACATTCAAAGTTTAGGAGGACCAAATATTGGTGCTATTTACTATCTATCTATAACGTTCGATCAATTAATGAATTAAGAGATTGACCAACATAATAAAATCAAAAGAGCCTTTCTAATATTAGA
>NZ_SMLV01000408.1:11238-32376 GCF_009711525.1 Fulvivirga lutimaris | reverse complement strand
CTTCTTTGAAGTTATTTAATAATATGGTTTCTGTTATCAGCTCATAGACACTAAGCTTTCTTCCAAAACCTTGATTTTAGCCTGAGCATCTTCCATTTTCTTCTTCTCCATGGCTACTACTTGCTCTGGCGCATTGTTTACGAATCTCTCGTTACTTAGCTTCTTCTCGATACTTTGAAGGAACCCTTTTGTGTAGGCTAGCTCTTTTTCAATTTCTTCCTTCTCTTTCTCTAAGTCTACAGAGCCTTCAAGTGGTATGAAGAATTCATCGCCAGTTAACACAAAACTTACGCTATTCTCTACTTTTTCATTTGTCACCTCAAAGCTGGAAAGATTACTTAGTTTCTGAATTACAAAACTGAAAGTGTCGAATTTACTGAAATCCTGACCTTTAACTTTTAGTGTTAATGGCTCTTTCTGAGCAATCTGCTTGGCGTTTCTAATATTTCGCACATTGCTGATCACTTCAAAAGCAAGCTCTGCCTCCTTTAGAATTGTGCTATCAAATTCCTGAGCTTTAGGCCACTCACTCACTATAATGCAGTCCGTGTCTTTTCTGTCACCTAATTCATGCCAAAGTTCTTCTGTAATAAAGGGCATAAAAGGATGTAGCAACTTCAATATCTTTTCGAAGAACTTAATAGTAGCTTCCTTAGTTTGAGCATCAATCGGCTTTTGATATTCAGGCTTGATCATTTCCAGATACCATGAGCAGAAATCTCCCCAAATCAGTTTGTAAGTAGACATCAATGCATCAGACATTCTGAACTTGGAGAAGTGATCTTCAACCTCGGTAAGAGTTTCGTTGAATCGTGCTTCGAACCATGCTATAGAAGCTTTGTTACCTTCTCCAGATAATGTTGAGTCAACTTCCCAACCTTGAACTAATCTAAAGGCATTCCATATTTTATTGGCAAAGTTTCGTCCCTGTTCGATAAGCTTCTCGTCATACAAAAGGTCATTTCCTGCCGGTGAGCTGAAAAGCATTCCCGTTCTTACTGCATCAGCACCATGTTGAGCAATTAGGTCTAATGGGTCTGGTGAGTTGCCTAATGATTTAGACATCTTTCTTCGCTGTTTATCCCTAACTATACCTGTTAGATATACATCTTTAAATGGTTTTTCTCCAGTATACTCATACCCTGCGATAATCATTCTTGCTACCCAGAAGAATAGTATCTCAGGTGCAGTAACCAATGTAGCTGTAGGGTAATAATAATCCAATTCTTTGTTTAACCCCTTGGCAATTTTTCCATCCTTGAAATATTGGTCATCAAAGCCTTTGAATACCTCTAATGGAAATAACCAGGAAGAGGCCCAGGTATCAAGTACGTCTTCATCTTGCTTTAAGTCTGACAATGTAAGACTGTCATTACCACTTTTAGCTTTAGCTAATTTCAATGCTTCTTCAATAGTTTCTGCTACTACATAGTCATCTTCATTAGAGCCATAGTAATAAGCAGGAATTTGCTGACCCCACCATAACTGTCTTGAAATGCACCAATCCTTCACATTTTCCATCCAGTGGTTGTATGTGTTTTTGAACTTAGGAGGGTGCAATAATATTTCATCATCCATCACAGCCTTGTGTGCAGTTTTTGAAATGTCTTTCATTTTTATGAACCACTGAAGGGAAAGCTTGGGTTCAACAACAGTATCAGTTCTCTCAGATCTACCAATTCTTGTGGTGAAATCCTTTTCGTCAACAAGAAGCTCTGCCTCTTTTAAGTCTTTTACAATCTGCTTTCTGATCTCAAACCTGTCTCTACCAACGTATTTAGAAATCTCACACTTCTCATTTAAAGTACCATCATCATTAATGGTGTCTATGATTTCGAGATTATGTCTTAATCCAATTTCGTAGTCATTAGGATCATGCGCAGGAGTTACCTTCAAGCACCCTGTTCCAAAATCAAGCTCTACATATTCATCACCAATTATCGGAATCTCTCGATTAATGAAAGGTACCAAAGCCTTTTTACCGATAAGGTGTTTAAATCGATCATCAGCTGGATTAACAGCAATAGCTGTATCGCCCATGATAGTTTCTGGTCTTTGTGTGGCAATCACAACACACTCATCACTATCCTTCAATTGATATTTAACAGAATATAATTTAGAAACTTCCCCACCTTCGCGATAAAGAACTTCTTCATTGGATACTGTAGTTTTTGCTTCTACATCCCAGTTTACCATTCTAAGACCACGGTATAGGTAACCTTTGTTATATAGGTCTACAAAAACCTTTATTACAGCCTTATAGTAATGGTCATCCATTGTGAAGGATGTTCTGTCCCAATCGCATGAAGCACCGAGTTTCTTTAATTGTTCAAGAATAATACCGCCATACTTTTCTTTCCACTCCCAGGCATGAGACAAGAATTCTTCTCTTGTAAGATCGCTTTTCTTGATGCCTTGCTCTCGTAGCATTCTTACTACCTTAGCTTCGGTAGCAATTGAAGCATGGTCGGTACCGGGTACCCAGCAGGCTTCTTTACCTTCCATTCTGGCCTTTCTTATTAGCACATCCTGAATGGTATTATTAAGCATATGTCCCATATGCAGTACCCCAGTAACATTCGGAGGAGGTATGACTATGGCATACGGTTCTTTATCAGGATTTGGGGTAGAATGAAAAAAACCTTTTTCCATCCAATGGGCGTACCACTTGTCTTCTACTGCTGATGAATCGTATTTTGTTGATAATGACATATACTTTTTTGCTAAAAATTAAGGCTGCAAAATTATGTAATTTAAAACTATGGATGAACTTAAAATCAAATCAAAATGGCTGTAACTGTTATGCAATCGTTTCTTAAGTACGCTTAAAAAGTTAACTTTGCAGGCAAAAAATAAAGAATGATAAAAGCGAACAATCCTTCACTAAAATCTTGGGTAGATGTTGAAAAGGACTCTGATTTCCCTATTCAAAATTTACCATTCGGAATTTTTAAAACAGAATATCTGACTGCTGGTGCTGGTGTAGCCATTGGTAGCAACATACTGGACCTTACCTATCTCCATGAAAATGGATATTTTGATGGACTTGGGTTGCCATCGGGTGTGTTTAATCAGCAATACCTTAACGACTTTATTGGTCTTGGTAAGAAAGTAACAAGTGAAGTAAGAGGAAGAATATCTGAGCTTTTAGATATCAATAATGATGAATTGCAAGGCCACAAGGCTGATGCTGAAATGGCACTCATTCCAATGGAGGAGGCTGAAATGCTGATGCCTGTTAAAGTGCCTAACTATACAGATTTTTACTCAAGTATAGAACATGCTACCAATGTAGGCACCATGTTCAGAGATCCTGATAATGCATTAATGCCAAACTGGAAGCACTTGCCTGTTGGTTATCATGGAAGGGCTTCTTCTATAATTCCAAGTGGTGTAAATATTCATAGACCTAAAGGACAAACCAAAGCGCCAGATGCCGAACTGCCTTCTTTTGGTCCTTCTAAAAGGTTAGACTTTGAGCTAGAAACGGCCTTTATTACTTGTAAGCAAAATGAGCTTGGTGATAGTGTATCAACCAAAAATGCTGAAGATTTCATTTTTGGATTTGTTCTGTTTAACGACTGGTCGGCCAGAGATGTGCAGGTTTGGGAATATGTGCCATTAGGGCCATTCTTGGCTAAAAATTTTGCTTCTTCTATCTCACCATGGATAGTTACAATGGATGCGTTAGAACCATTTAGAACAGAAAGTCCAAAGCAAGATCCTGCTGTGCTTCCTTATCTTGAATATAAAGGGAAAAAGAATTTTGATGTTAATCTGGAGGTGATGCTTCAACCTGAAGGCGGTGAGGAGAATCTTATCTGTAGGAGCAACTTCAAATATATGTATTGGAACGTGAATCAGCAGCTGGCACATCATACGGCAAATGGCTGTAATATTCAGGTTGGTGATATGTATGGTTCAGGCACTATCAGTGGTCAAACACCAGATTCATATGGTTCTATGTTGGAGCTGGCCTGGAAAGGAACGAAGCCAATTAAGCTATCTGATGGAAGTGAAAGAAAGTTCGTAGAGGATGGTGACACAGTGATAATGAGAGGTTTTGCAGAGAAAGATGGAGTAAGAATAGGGTTTGGCGAAGTAAAATCTAAAGTTCTACCTGCTAAATAATATTGAATGCTAACCATTGATCCAAAGGATGTTTCTGTTCCTAAAATGCACGGCTATTTGTTAGGGGCTGTTTCTCCAAGACCTATAGCTTTTGCAAGTACTATTGATAAAGAGGGCAATGTTAACCTTAGCCCTTTTAGTTTTTTTAATTGTTTTGGTGCTAACCCTCCTATATTGATTTTCTCTCCGGCAAGGAGAGGAAGAGATAACACCACCAAGCATACCTATGAGAATGTGCTTGAAGTTGATGAGGTGGTTATCAATATTGTTAACTACTCTATGGTAGAGCAAATGTCATTGGCAAGTACGGAATATCCTAAAGGTGTCAATGAGTTTGAAAAATCAGGTTTTACACCTGTTGCATCAACCAAGGTTAAACCACCAAGAGTTGCAGAAGCACCAGTGTCATTTGAGTGCAAAGTGATAGAGGTAAAACCTATTGGCGGAAAAGCTGGCTCTGGAAATCTAGTTATTTGCGAAGTTTTATTGGCTCATATTAAAGATGAAATCTTGGATGATGAGCAGCGCATTGATCCGTTTAAGCTTGATGCTGTGGCCAGGTTAGGTGGAAACTGGTATAGTAGGGTGCAGGGTGATTCTATCTTTGAAATCCCAAAGCCGCTGACAACTTTAGGAATAGGGGTGGATCAAATGCCTGCTGAAATTAGAAATAGCAATACACTTACAGGTAACGACTTGGGTAGGCTTGCAAACATAGAAGCCTTGCCTAATAAAGATCAAATTGATACATTCATAGTTTCTTTGAATGTACAACCTGCAAGCATTGAACAAATACATTTACTCGCGAAAGAATATTTGCAAAAAGGAGAAGTGGACAATGCCTGGAAAATATTACTTAACAAGTGGTAAATGACCAAGTTTAGATTTGCGCTAGCCTTCTTTTTATTTTCAACCTGTTTCAACGGAATTTCATTTTCTCAAGATGCTGATAGCGTCAAACAACAAAAGAAGGTGAAGATAATTCCGCTGCCGGCTATTTTCTACACACCAGAAACAAGGCTAGGCTTTGGAGCACTTACCTCCTTTGTTTTTAACCTTGGCGACAAGACCACAACAAGGAACTCCAATTTTCAGGTGTTGGCTGCATATACGCTCAATAAGCAGATAATATTGCAGTCAAAGCATAATGTATTCACTAAAGATGAGAACCTTATATTTAATGGGGAACTGTCTTACTATGACTTCCCTATTCTTTACTATGGAGTAGGCAATGATACCAAAAAGGAGTTCGAGGAGAATCTTGAATATCAAGTGGTAATATTCCGGGAGCGGGTACTTAAAAAAATCAAGAATAACTTATTTGCAGGGGCTCAATATCGCTACACAAACCTTTATGACCTTAAGTTCGAACCCGAATTTCTAGTCGATGAGGAGACCAGGCTTAAGAGTCAGACCGGGGTCAATTCTGGATTAGGTGTTTCGGTGGTTTACGACAGTAGAGACAATGTGCTAAATGCCAGAGAGGGAGCCTTTATTGAGGTTTCCAATTTCTTTCATGGTAAAGGTCTTGGAAGTGATTTTATTTTCAACAGATATACAATAGATGCTAGAAAGTATTGGGCGATATCAGATAATGATGTTATTGCATCTCAGTTTTTTGGTGAGTTTAATACCTCGAACACTCCATTCAGAGAAATGTCTTTGCTGGGTGGAGAAACCATTATGCGCGGCTATTACAATGGACGATACAGAGATAATCAACAGATAGCAATACAAGGCGAGTACAGAAGACAGCTACTACCATGGCTCGGAGTCACAGCATTTTCAGCGTTTGGCGATGTAGCTTCAGATATTAGCAGTTTTGAACTGAGCGACTTTAAGTGGACTGCTGGGGGCGGACTCAGGCTAATGGTTAACAAATCTGATAGAATTAATATTCGAATTGATTACGGTATTGGCAACAATACCAGTGGCTTCTACTTCGCGTTTGCAGAAGCATTTTAAGCTTCGGAAGATTTGTCCTCCCTATTTTCGTTAATTTTAAGAATTGGATTAAACAAATTTTCACTATTTACGCAAACGTTTGCAATTAGGAGAGGAATCAATGTTTTATAGAAATAAAGTACTGTTTATGAGTAATTTATGATTTAAAATAGTGGTTTGCCAAAAATGACTCCTTAAAATGGATATTTGATTTTTCTTAGATTTTTTCAAAAAAAATTGCAACCTTTAGAATACTCAACCGTTTTATTATTTGGTTTACAGGTTGAAAATAATGAAAAGTGTTGGTCTCAAGTGATCAGCACTTTTCGTTTTTATAATCAACGATTTCCCACAGATTACGTATCCATCAGTCTAACAACTAAAAATTATGATGATGGATAAATTAAAACTAACATTTCTAAGTATTCTATTGGTGTGCTTCGCACTGACTACAGCTATTTCTCAGGATAAGAAAAAACCTAGTCCTCCAGATACAGCTGAAGGTAAAGTGGCAGGGGTAGATGTGAAGATTGATTATCACCAGCCTTCTGCTAAAGGAAGAAAAATTATGGGCGACCTTGTGCCTTACGCTAAGGTGTGGAGAACAGGAGCAAATGATGCTACTACTATCGAAATAAGTGAAGATGTGAAGGTTGAAGGTAAAACTCTCGCCCAAGGGAAATATTCTTTATTTACTATTCCAGGTGAAAAGGAATGGGTCATTATATTTAACAAAACTGCTAAGCAGTGGGGTGCATATGATTATGATGAAGCACAGGATGCTCTTAGAGTAAAAGTGAAGTCTGCTAAAACAAAGGATTTTGTGGAGACATTTAATATAGCTGTTGTGGACAATGGTGTTGAGATGAAATGGGAAAATACAAAGGTTAAATTTGCATTGTCTAAGTAAAAAATATTAACTTGATACAAGTAGGAGGCTGTTAATTAAAAACAGCCTCTTTTTTTATATTTAAAAGTATTAAATGTCTGTTTATTGAAATCAAAGGAGAAAATAATAATTGGTAGGTATGATGTTGTAGACCTGCCACTGCTAGAGTTATTTGGGTTAAATGCAAAGGTTGATACAGGAGCCTATACTTCTGCAATTCATTACCATCATGCAGAGATTATTGAAAAAGATGGTGCTGAGGTATTACATTTTACCTTGTTAGATCCCACTCATCCTGAATACAACGATAAAAGCTTTTATTTCCAAAAGTTTAGGAAAAGAGTGATCAAAAATTCTTTTGGTCAAAGTGAAGAGAGATTCGTAATTGAGACGAATATTGAGATCTTTGGAAAAGTTTTTTCAACTGAATTTTCATTGAGCAACAGAGGCAATTTAAAATTCCCTATATTATTAGGGAGGAAGCTATTGAGTAAAGGGTTTATAGTAGATGTAGCCAGAACAAATTTATCACACAAACTAAAAAAAGCATAACATGAGAATTGCAGTACTTTCGAGAAATGCCGATTTATATTCAACTAAAAGACTGGTGGAGGCAAGCGAGTTACGGGGACATGAAGTGGAGGTAATAGATCACTTGAAATGTACTATAGTAATGGAAAAAAACAGGCCATCTATAATATACAAAGGAAGAAATTTAGATGATTTTGATGCGGTAATCCCAAGAATTGGAGCTTCAGTCACATTTTACGGCTCAGCAGTGGTACGTCAGTTTGAAATGATGAAAGTATTTACTGCGGTGGAGTCGCAAGCGCTGATTAGATCAAGAGACAAACTGAGAAGCTTACAGATACTTTCTAGGGCTGGGCTGGGACTGCCTAAGACAGTGTTCACAAATTATTCTCGAGATACAGATGATATTTTAAATGCAGTTGGTGGTGCACCCGTCATTATTAAATTGTTGGAGGGTACACAAGGTTTAGGCGTTGTATTGGCCGAAAATCAAAAGGCAGCGGCTTCGGTGATAGAGGCATTTCATGGCTTAAAGGCGAGAGTAATAGTGCAGGAATTTGTGAAAGAAGCTGGTGGTGCCGACATCAGGGCATTTGTAGTTAATGGCAAGGTAGTGGGGGCTATGAAACGTCAGGCAAAGGAAGGAGAGTTTAGATCAAACTTGCATAGAGGAGGCAGTTCATCAATTATAAAATTAAAACGTTCTGAAAATGCAGCGGCAATCTTAGCTGCTAAAAAGCTAGGCTTAAGTGTTGCTGGTGTTGATATGCTTCAGTCTAAAAGGGGACCGTTAATTCTTGAAGTAAATTCATCTCCAGGATTGGAAGGTATAGAGAAGGCCACAGAGATTGATATTGCAGGTAAAATAATTGAGTTTTTGGAGGCGAATACGAAGAAGCCAACGAAAAGAATTCAAAAAGATAAGATCAACGCATGATCAAAACTGACATGATCATTGATGGCCATAAAATTGAGCCAGGGCAAAAGCTACAGATCAATGCACTGATAGCTAGATTGCCAACCAGAACGCCCATTAATATTCCTGTATTTGTGGCTAGATCAAAAGTTAAAGGCCCAACACTTCTTATCATGGCAGGTGTTCATGGTGACGAGACCAATGGTGTAGAAGTCCTGAGAAGAGTAATCGCCAATAAGGATTATATTCCGAAGAAAGGAGCTGTCATCGCAATTCCGGTTTTCAATGTTTATGGTTTCATAAATCACTCGAGGGGCTTGCCTGATGGTAAGGATTTGAACCGTTCTTTTCCTGGTTCTAAATCAGGATCATTAGCGAGTAGAGTAGCACATTTCTTTACCAATGAAATTCTTCCTCAAATCGATTATGGACTGGATTTTCATACCGGTGGAGCGAGCCATAACAATTACCCTCAGGTAAGAGCCATGTTTGAGCATCCTATGGAAATGGAACTGGCCAAAGTTTTTGGTGCACCTCTAATTATAAAATCTGCTTACAGGGAGAAGTCATTAAGAAAGACAGCTGCAAAGGCTGGAAAACCAATGCTCGTATTTGAAGGAGGCGAGACCCTGCGCTTGAGAAAAAGTGCAATTGACAATGGAGTTAATGGTATATTGCGTGTAATGAAACACCTTGGTATGAGAGATGATGCACCTCCAATTGAGAAGGAGCCCATATTTATCAGCGAATCAACCTGGGTAAGAGCAAAGTATGCTGGCTTGCATTTTTCCCATGTTCGCAATGGTAGCAAAGTGGAAAAAAATCAGGTAATAGGCGCAATAACCGGACCTTATGGTCAATTTGAAAAGAAAGTGAAATCACCGATGGATGGAGTAGTTATTGGAATAAATAACTATCCTGTAGTTAATATGGGAGATGCCCTGATGCATATAGGTAAAGAATGATTTGTTGCATAGATGAATAAAGAATTAAAACCATATCACTCGGCTGTTAAGAAGATCATAGAAAAGGATCTTATTGATGTGGTTTATCAAAGGCTTGATCAGCAAAAAGAACTTGTAGAAACTGCCAAGAAAAAGCTAAAAAGTATCAATGGCAAAAATGCCAAAGATGAGAAGAACCTGAAGGCCTATGCCGATTATAAGGCCGACATGATGGATATCACCTCTGCGCTATCTAAGTCAATTCTGCCAGATCTAAATACTGAATTTCAAACATTTAACAAGGCATTTGATCACTATCTGGGATCATTGCCAGAACGTATTTCCAAAGAGCAACTAGAGGAACGTTTTAAGACTCAGCCAACTGACCATTGGAGACTGAAATTTTTAAAGGCATTTAAAAGAACAAACTTCTGGATTTCTAAGAGGCCTCAACACTTTAGCAATTGGGTTCGAAAACTAAGAAAGAAACCTGTCGTGCCAGTGCAGTATTGGAGTCATGATATTCATGTTCAGGATCTGGTTAGGTATTTTCTAAGAGCTCGATTTCTACTTTCGCTTAAAACGGTAATTGATAAATATTACCAGTCAGTAACGGCAACAGGTTTAGCGATCTGGGAAGAGGATGTTCAAATAGATAAGTGCTATGCAGTACATATTCATGATGCTGAAAAAGATGCGCCGAGTGGCGATAAGAAGAATGACCTGAATAAAATTGGCGGTCTAATTGATGAGGCAAAAACATCAATTGCTGAACTAGTAAATAAGGCGTTTGAAGATTCCTGGATTGATTTTGAGAGTTCTTATACAAAAGCCGGGACCATTGAATTTCCAAAAAGGAAATACTCTAAGAGAAGAACTAATAAGAATCTTAAAAGAACTTTAAAACAATATAATTCAACCAACAGAGGATGGAGTAATACTGTTAATGGTCTAACTGATGACTGGGAAATTGACCTTGAACTGTATCAATTGATGTTTGAGGGTTTTCATGAATACCACTCGGTAAAGGCAAAAATCAATAAAGCCGTTAGCACTAATATTTTTGATCAACTTAAGGGAGTACGAGCATTTTTAGAAACCTCCTGCGAAGCAATTAAAAGTAACAAAGCGAGTCTTCAGAGTGCATTAGAAAAGGAATTGGCGGCTATTAACAAAGATCTTAAAGCCGTGACTTCAAGTGCCAATGACTT
Organism: Fulvivirga lutimaris; assembly: GCF_009711525.1. Lineage (GTDB taxonomy): Bacteria > Bacteroidota > Bacteroidia > Cytophagales > Cyclobacteriaceae > Fulvivirga > Fulvivirga lutimaris. The sequence continues at coordinate 21,810 of NZ_SMLV01000408.1, read as the reverse complement.
TATTCTTGATCAGGAATTGGCTGAAATTGTTAATAGTATTGAGGCCAAAATTGTTAATGCTCTTGAGAATGTAAGCACTAAGAGAGCTATTATAAAAGGCAGTGATTTCACAACTGCAAGCCGAAGTTCTCAGGTTAGTTTTATTTCACCTAATGAGCTAATAAACTATGAGTGTGCTCCAAAATTAATTAAAGTTACTACAGCTGTTAAGTTCAATATCATGGGGCTTATACAGCAAGCTCAGGATGCTTTAGGTCAAATAGTTGATGTTGCAGCCTTTAATGTCTCTTCAGCTTTATCTGTTTTGAACGATGAGAAGGATAATGAAAAGTCAAAGACTATTGCTGTTGAAGGGTTAGGGCGGTCCATTGATCAGTTTGAAAAAATCAAATCTAACCTGGAGAGCATTGAAACAGAGTTGTCAGAAACACTGTTGCCGGGCATAAAAACCTTTGGTGTTGATTTAGTTAAATTCACCAATAACGAAAATATTCTTGAGTTAAGGATGCGTATTGCCAAGGGCAAAGCAGCCGAAAAAGGCAAGGAACTCAAGCTTCTGATTATCAATACAATTAAGAATTTTATTCCTATTCTGGTTGATAAGACCGTCAAGCTATATCGCAAGGCCGAAGGTTATATCAAAACGAATTTTAAGAGGTTCGGAATTGTGTCCAGTCAGGAGGCCATTACTACGGAACTAGCCGATTTCCTAGCTGAATCTGAGAAGTCCATTGCTGCACTTCCATTCGTTTATCAGCGTTTGTTTAGGGTTGCTGCCTTAGAGGATGCTAATTTTTTTGAGGGACGAAGTGTTGAGATTAATAAATTGAATAAAGCTTATAACCAATGGATGCAGGGTAGGTTTTCTGCAACCATCCTGACAGGAGAAAAGGGGGCAGGTATTACGAGTTTACTTAACTTATTTTTAAAGGACCTTGGCTCAAGCAAAGAAATTGTGAGAATGGTTTCTGTAAATAATATTAGTACAGAGACAGAGTTTTATGGTGCTTTTGATAAGTCATTGGGCAGCAAAGGATTTGATTTTGATAAACTGGTTAACTTCCTTAATGAAGGACCTAAACGGATTATCGTAATTGAGAATCTGCAGAAGCTGTACCTCAAGAAGGTTGGAGGCTTTAAGAACATCAAGCTTTTAACGGAGTTGATTTCTTTAACCCGAGACAGTGTGCATTGGATTGTAGGCTGTACGCAATATGCCTACAATTATCTGGAAAAGACCATTAGTATTTCAGACCACTTTAGTTATAATATTCGTCTTGAAGACCTGTCATCTGAAGAGATAGTAAAAATGATAGAGAAGCGCCACCGAGTGAGTGGTTATAACCTGATTTTTGAACCAAGAGCGGAAGATCTTAAAAATAAAAAATACAAAGGGTTGAATGAAAAAGGAAAGCAGGAATACCTGAAAGAGGAATTTTTTACTCATCTCAATAAGATAGCCAAGAGCAATATAAGTATAGCATTAATCTACTGGCTCAGGTCCACGAAGCACACCTCTGACAATGCGATAGAAATAGGGTCAATAAGTAGTATGGACTTCTCCTTTTTGAAGACTCTATCAAACCAAAAGTTATTCTTGCTTACCATGTTATTATTGAATGATGGTATGACGGAGGATGAGTTGATACTGGCAACAAATTATAGTGTGCAGAAAAATAGAAGTATTATTTATCCACTGTTTGAGGATGGTGTAGTAATTAAAAAGGATGGGGTGTTTTATATTAATCCACTCCTTTATCGTCAGAGTGTAAATCTACTTATGTCTAAAAATATTGTACATTGATGGCAAATATCAAACTCCTTATATCTTCAATGAGTGCAAATTTTCAGGCTTCTGATTCTGTAGCTGCTAATCCCGTCACTCCCAAGGCAGATACCGTGGCGAAGGCTGCTGAAGGATCTGGTTCATTAATAGAAGATGTTTCTAATACTCTGCAGCCACCATCAGTGGTCGATCTTATTTCTTTTGGGAATATATTCTGGGCAATTGTTTTTATCGCCATTGGTTATTTCGCCATTAGGTTCATTAGTTCCGTTTTACAACAATTTGCTGAGCGAAGTACCAGATATAGAATAACCATAAAAGGCCTGATTCCGATAGTTCGAATTTCTGGTTGGATATTCACATTCTTTATTGTCATAGCGGGTATTTTTCAGCCCCCAATGGAGACTTTGCTTACCGTAACGGCTTCCATAGGTTTGGCCATAGGTTTCGCTGCTCAGGATATTATAAAGAACATTTTTGGAGGAATTATGATCCTGTTTGACAGGCCCTTTCAGGTGGGAGATAAGGTGGAAATAGGTGAATATTATGGTGAAGTAGTGGAAATTGGCCTGAGGTCTACTAGAATTGTGACTGCTGATGATTCTCTGGTGAGTGTGCCTAATGCTGAAGTTATGAATACTTCGGTGTCCAACTCCAATACCGGAGAACCCAATTGCCAGGTGGTGGCAGAGCTGTATCTGCCCATTACTGTTGATACTGAAAAAGTAAGAGCTGTTGCCATAGAAGCGGCACAAGTTTCACGGTTTATATATTTGAATAAGCCAATAGCTGTACTGTTTTTTAATGAAGTAAAAGAGCGCAGGTCTTATCTCAAAATGAGATTGAAAGCCTATGTCTCTGACATCAGAAATGAGTTTGCTTTTAAAAGCGATATGACCGAAATAGTGATGCGCGAGCTTATTAATTCCGGCTTAGTTGACCCTGATGATTTAAGATAAACTTAACTAAGTGTATCACTAATTCTTTTTACAAAAGAAGATGGTTTCATTAGCTGGAAGCGCATATTTTTTGATCTGCTCTTTTCCAAGTTCGTCTATAAAACGGTCTTCTATAACCTCAAAACCTGCTTGCCTAATCCTGTCCGGATAGTCATGACCATAAAGCCTTACGTGATCATCCTGGCCATAAACACTTTCTCTTTCCTTGGGGTCTACAATACTTTTATCCTCATAAGTAACGCTACCAACCGGGCTAAAAAATGGAACCTGCATAATGGCCCAACCTCCGGGTTTTAGCACTCTGTAAATTTCACTCATAGCCTTGATGTCATCCTCTACGTGCTCCATTACGTGATTGCACATAGCAACATCAAAAGTATTTTCTTCAAAAGGTATATCATGAACATCCATTTTTACTTTGGCCAATGGTGACTCAATATCAGCCGTGATGTATCCGTCCTTATGCTGCTTTGCAAAAGCTTTCATAAAACATTGCTCAGGGGCAATATGTAAAAAATGTAACTGCTCATTGAAGAAGTTCGTCTTTTGCTTAAGATATAACCATAGTAGCCTGTGTCTTTCCAGTGATAGCGAGTCCGGGCACAGTGCATTAGGTCTTGGGTTTATCCTACCATAAGGCAAAAATTTGCGATAACTGCGATCGATGATTGGACAGGTAACTTTGTTGCCTCTAAGAAAAAGTCCAATGATCTTCATGGTAGGACCACTTACCAGCTGAATGTACTTTCTAGGCACATTTCTCAATATAAAACTTATGATGCTTTTCAAGATGCCGCAAAGATATAAAAATTGGCTTCCTGCATTAAAAACAATTAAATTATATGTGTGGCGTTAGCTTTATTCAATTGGTAACTAAAAACTTAGTCGAATTACATAACTTTGGTTAGAAATAATATAACAACAAATGAAAAAAAAGGTCATAATAGGTGGAGGAGCAGTGATTGCTCTTTTGCTAGTCATCTGGTTCTTCTCAGGTGGCGCCAGCGATGTTCAGGGTGAAGTTTTTGTAGAAGCTAAGCGCGGAACTTTTAAAGTAGAGGTTACAACCACAGGCGAGCTTGAAGCTGAGAAATCAGTTAAGATTCTCGGCCCTTCGGGTTTAAGAGCTGCCCAAATTTGGCAGGTAAAAATTGATCATATTGTCGATGAGGGTACTGTAGTTGAAAAGGGCGGTTATATAGCACGCCTTGATCAGTCTGAGTTATCCGACAAGATCCAGAACAGGCAAAACGAACTGCAGCAAAGCCTGTCGAAATACACACAAACTAAGCTTGACACGGCTCTGGAACTTAGAGCTGCCCGCGATGAGCTTATCAATTTGAAATATGCTGTGGAAGAGAAGGATATTATATTATCTCAGTCTCAATTTGAGCCTCCGGCTACTATTAAACAAGCTGAAATTAACTTAGCCAAGTCTAAAAGAGAGTACGAGCAAGCTAAAGAAAACTATAAATTAAAGTCTCAAAAAGCTGTAGCTCAAATGCAGGAGGCAGCTGCCGAGTTAGCTGATGATCAAAGTAAGTTTGATTTTCTTGATGAAATAAGAAAGAAATTTACAATTACTGCCCCGGAGCCTGGGATGGTAGTTTACCAAAGAGAGTGGAATGGAAGTAAAAAAGGTGTTGGTTCAACTATTGGTGCCTGGGATCCTGTTGTGGCTACTTTACCAGATTTGTCTACCATGATTTCCAAAACTTATGTTAATGAAGTAGATATCAGATCGATAAGTCAGGGGCAAAATGTGAATGTTGGCCTTGATGCTTATCCAGACAAGAAACTTACAGGAAAGGTGACCAACGTTGCTAATATTGGAGAACAAAAACCAAACTCAGACAGCAAGGTTTTTCAGGTGAGTATTCTGATAAATGAGACTGACACAACACTGAGACCCGCTATGACTACTTCTAATAATATTATTGCTGAAAGCATTCCTGATGTTGTTTTTGTGCCGCTAGAGTGTCTTCATAGTCAGGGGGATTCAATAACCTATGTGGTTAAAAAAGATGGGCTGAGCTTTAATAAGCAGGAAGTAATTGTTGGAAAGATCAATGCAAATGAGGCGCTGATTGAAAAGGGTGTGGAAGCAGGAGAGAAGCTTTATTTATCAGTTCCAAAGGATATGGAAGCTGCCCCTATAGCTTTTCTAAAAGAAGAGGAGAAGAAGACTTTAGCTAACCAGTACTAAAATCTTCTTTCATGTATACAAATTTACTTTCGAGTTTTTATATCGCATTTGATGCTGTATTAGCAAATAAGATGCGCTCCATACTCACTGCTTTGGGTATTATTTTCGGTGTGGCGGCTGTTATTGCCATGCTGGCCATTGGTAATGGTGCCCAAAAGGAGATACTTGAGCAGATAAAATTGGTAGGAGTTAACAATATTGTAATCACGCCAATAGTAGAGCAGAGCGAAGAGCAGGTAGAAGCCAGCCAAACTTCGAATAAGGACGATAAGAACTTTTCACCCGGTCTTACCTTGGAAGATGCCAGAAGCATAGAGAAGATTATTCCCGGCATAGGAAAGTTGAGCCCAGAGATTTTGCTGGAGACTTACATCATCAAAAATGGTATTCGCAGAACATCAAAATTGGTAGGTGTTGAAAATAACTATTTCGACATTTCTAACTTTACCTTAGACCAGGGCAAGTTTTTCAATGAAGAGCAGTTGCTCAAAGGAGAAGCGGTTTGTGTTATTGGCCAGGGTATTAAATCTAAATTTTTCAGCACTGAAGATCCTATCGGTAAAATGATAAAGGTGGGTGCCCATTGGTTGATGGTTGTAGGAGTACTAGAAGAACGATTGATCAGTGAGAAGAGCATGGCTAATCTGGGTATCAGAAATTATAACATGGATGTCTATGCTCCTTTAAAAACAGTATTGATCCGCTATAAAAACAGATCTCTGATTACAGAAACTCTTATTAAAAGGGCCTCTAATGAGAATAGGGGTGGTAATAATGAAAGCAGTGAGCCCAAGCAAGCTGTCAACTACCATCAATTGGACAGGTTAGTGATTCAGGTTGATGAAACAGAGAAGATGCTGAGTATTTCTGAAATAGTCTCTCGACTATTGAAAAGAAAACATTTTGAGACCGTTGATTATGAAATTACGATACCAGAATTATTGCTAAAACAGCAGCAACGGACAAAGAACATCTTCAATTTTGTTTTGGGTGCTATTGCAGGCATTTCTCTTTTGGTAGGTGGTATCGGCATTATGAATATCATGCTGGCCTCCGTTTTAGAGCGCATAAAAGAGATTGGTTTAAGACTGGCCATTGGAGCAAAGAAATCAGACATCGTTAGCCAATTTGTTTTTGAGGCTGTAATGATCAGCGTATCAGGAGGAATTATTGGAATTATCCTTGGCGTTACATTGGCCTTTGTAGTTTCTGAAATTGCTGAAATACCAACTATTATTTCAGCATCATCTATCATCTTATCATTTGGAGTTGCAGCCACAGTGGGTTTAATTTTTGGAATTGCCCCTGCCAGAAGAGCTGCTCAACAAGACCCTATTTCATCTTTACGATATGAATAATATAAAATACTCATTAGGAATTATTCTAATGCTGCTGAGCAGTATTGTGTTTGCGCAAAAGAGCCAATTCACTTTAGAAGACATAATAAACCGATCTATAAACCAATCACCCGCTGCCAAACAAGCCGAAACAAGGAAGGAAAACAGGTATTGGCAATATCGATTTTATAAATCCAACTATAGTCCGCAGCTCCGTCTGAATGGTACTTTACCGGATTATAACCGTGATTTCTTTAGTAACAGGATTGATGATGGTACAATAGTTTTTCAAAGCAGGGAGCAGATTAGTTCATTTGCCAATTTAGGAATTCAACAACCACTCTATTGGACTGGTGGTAATATTTCCATCAACTCTAATCTCAATTATTTTGATGATTTGGAGCGTAATATTAATCAGTATAACTCAACGCTTTTTAATGTTAGGTTGAATCAACCTTTATTTGGGTTTAATGATTTGAAATGGGATAGAAGAACAGAGCCCTTGCGTTTTGAAGAGTCTAAAAGGGAATATGTAGAGCAAAAGGAAGCGATATCAAGAACAGCCGTTGATCGTTTTTTCACCTTCCTTGATGCACAGATCAACCAGCAAATTGCTGAGTTTAATTTGGCCAATAATGACACCATTTATAAGATAGAGCAGGGCAGGTATAACATTGGAACCACCTCAAAGGATAAACTACTGCAGGTAGAGCTTCAGCTTTTACGGTCTCAGCAGGATGTTGCGCAGGCTAAGCTAGACATGGAGACTGCCCGTTTACGACTTAGGTCATTTACAGGCTTGATGGATGAGCGTGAGTTTGAGTTAATCTTGCCTGAGTCCATACCGGAGTTTGATGTTGAATATGCTGATGCGTTGAGTCATGCACAAAATAACCGAGCGGATTTCATAGCCTTCGAGAGGCGAAAGATTGAAGCAGAGCGAGAGGTGGCACAGGCCAGGGCAGAGCGTTTCCAGACTGATATGACAGCTTCGTTTGGTTTGAATAATGCAAGCGATAATTACGATGAGCTCTACACTAACACCAACAATCAGCAAAGATTTAATGTGAGTTTTAATATTCCGCTCATAGACTGGGGAAGAAATAAAGCAAGGATGAGAACGGCCTTAGCCAACCAAAGATTGAACGATTATGTGATAGCTCAGGACGAGCAAAATTTTGAGCAGGAGATATTGACAATGGTGCGTCAGTTTGAAGTTTTAAGAGTCCAATTAGAGATTACAAAGAAGTCTGATGAAGTAGCTCAAGAGCGTTATAAAGTGGCTCAAAATCGCTATTTGATAGGAAAAATTGATATTACTAACTTGAATATTGCTTTAACAGAAAAGGATAATGCTAAGCGAAGTTATATTAATTCTTTGCGCTCTTTTTGGTCAGCTTATTTTGATTTGAGGAGGCTGACACTTTATGATTTTGCAAGTAAACAGCTATTATATACACCAGAAAGCAACTAGGTGATAGAAGGAAACAAATTTGTCGGAAGACGACAAATTTGTTTTTTATTTTTGCAAGTGAATTTTTATTTTCTATAATTGCTCAAGAATTCATTCACATCAGTGATTGATTTATAAAGAAGTGTGGAGAGACCAAGCTCTATGAAGCACTAGCAACCGCCAAAATGGAAAGGTGCTAAATCTTGGTTCAACTGATACAGTTGAAGAATATAAATTAAGAACAATGACTAATCATTTTACTTTTCCGATTCAACGATTGTCAGAGACTTCTGCTGTAGTCTGCTGCTGTTGTTGCTGTTAATCTCTGTGCCGATCTGATAAGATTTCAGATCCCAGATTGACGTTTGCTAAGGCTTAATCCATAAGCCTGTTTAAAAAATCCTTTTTTCTATTTCTTAAAAAAACTGAGTGATCATGGCAATAATGATAACTGACGAATGTATTAATTGCGGGGCTTGTGAACCCGAATGCCCTAACACCGCCATCTATGAAGGAGGTGCTTTATGGACCTGGGCTGGCGGCACCTCTTTGCAAGAGGTGGAGCTTGAAGACGGTGCTATCCAATCTGGCGATGAAGAGCAGGAACCTGTTTCTGACGAATTCTACTACATAGTTTCTTCAAAATGTACTGAGTGCATGGGCTTCCATGAAGAGCCTCAATGTGCTGCTGTGTGCCCGGTAGACTGCTGCGTGCCTGATCCTGATTATGTGGAAGAGGAAGAAGAATTATTAGCCAAAAAAAGCTGGTTACACAATGAGTAATGACTACAAACATTTTGATACCAATGCGGTAAGAACCGAGTTGGAGCGTTCGCAAAGAGCACATTCCAGTGCCATTTTTATGAACTCAAGCTTTGCCTTTGATAACTCAGAAGAGGCAAGAGCCATGTTTGCTGATGAGGTGCCAGGTGATATCTATACCAGATATACCAACCCTAACACTACAGAACTGATTCAGAAACTGGTTAACCTTGAAGAGACTGAGGACGGTATTGCAACAGCCTCGGGTATGGCGGCCATGTTTACCGCTATGGCCGCATTGCTAAATTCTGGAGATCACATACTGGCTGCAAGGTCTCTATTTGGATCAACACATCAGATTCTTACCCAGATATTTCCGAAATGGGGTATCTCCCATACTTATGCCGATTTGGATAAACCTGAAGAATGGGAAAGCCTATTGGAGAAAACCACCAAAGTCATTTTTGTAGAAACCCCTTCAAACCCGGGGCTTGATTTGGTTGATTTGGAATGGCTAGGTAAGCTGGCAAAAGAGCATAACCTGACTTTGATAGTTGACAATTGCTTTGCTACACCTTACTTGCAAAAACCTGCCAACTATGGTGCTGATTTGGTTTGTCATTCTACTACCAAATTTATTGATGGACAAGGCAGAACCATTGGAGGAGCTATTCTTGGGAAAAGAGAATTGATTGAGAAGGTACGCTTCTTTTCACGACATACAGGGCCGTCACTCTCGCCATTCAATGCCTGGCTGTTGGCCAAAAGTCTTGAAACACTCCCTATCAGAATGGAAAGGCACTCTGACAGTGCACTCGCCATTGCCGAATATCTTGAAGGGCATCCAGAGTTTGTGAATGTGAAATATCCATTTCTTAAATCACACCCGCAATATGAGTTGGCCAAAAAGCAAATGACCATGGGTGGGGGTATTATCACCATTGAGCTCAAAGGAGGATTGGAACGTGCCATTGAGTTTATTGATAACCTCAAAATGCTGTCTATAACGGCAAATCTTGGAGACACCAGAACCATAGTAACGCACCCAGCAACCACTACACACGCTAAGCTTACCAGCGAAGAGCGTGACAGAGTGGGGATAACTCACGGGCTGATAAGAATTTCAGTAGGGTTGGAAAACATCAACGACATTCTAGAGGACATTGAAAATGCTATTAAGCTTTCTAAACCTCAATTAGTAAAAACATTAACCAGATAATCATGAGTATTACAATATCTGAAAAGGTAAGTCCGGCCGCTAAAAAGGACATTATAGAACTTGACACTAAAATCAATCGCTTTAAGAGTGGCGAAATAGATGAAGAGAAATTCAAGCAATTTCGATTGACCAGAGGTGTCTATGGGCAACGCCAGTTCGGTGTGCAAATGTTCAGGACGAAATTTCCTTATGGAAAAATTACTCCTACCCAGCTGATAAGAATGGGTGAATTGGCAGAGACCTACACCAACGGAAATTTACACCTGACTACCAGGCAGAATATACAGCTACATTATATCAAGTTGGAGGATACTCCAGAGATTCTTAACAAGATGGAGGAAGTGGGCATCACTGCTCGTGAGGCTTGTGGTAATACTGTTAGAAATATAACAGCTTCTTCTATTGCTGGAATTGATCCTGATGAGCCATTTGATGTAGCGCCTTATGTGGACGCAGTTTTTAACTACTTTCTGAGAAACCCTTTGTGCCAGGAAATGGGAAGAAAGATAAAAATCGCCTTCTCATCGAGCTATAAAGATTCGGCATTCACTTTTCTTCATGACTTTGGTTTTATTCCAAAAATTAAGGCTAATGTTCGTGGCTTTAGAGTAGTTGTAGGTGGCGGGCTAGGTGCGCAAAGCATGGTGGCACAAGAAGCTTTCGATTTCTTGCCGGCTTATGAATTGATACCCTTTATAGAGGCGGGATTAAGAGTTTTTGATCGCTACGGTGAGCGAGAGAAGCGATATAAAGCACGTTTGAAATATTTAATTCAGGATAAAGGACTTGGACTTGAAGGTTTCTTGAAATTGGTTGAAGAGGAGCGCAAAGCTCTAAAAGCACAGCGGAT
>NZ_SMLV01000408.1:3347-11055 GCF_009711525.1 Fulvivirga lutimaris | reverse complement strand
AGTAACGGTAAACCAAAGCGAGTTTTTACTTTGGAAAACCACGAATGTTATTAAGCAAAAACAGGATGGTTATTTCGCTGTATTTATTAAAGTGCCATTGGGTAATATTTCAGCTGCTACCGGCTACAAGCTGGCTGCCTTAGCTAACGAAGTTGCTTCTGATGACATAAGAATTACAGTCACTCAAAACCTGCTTTTCAAATTTGTAAAAGAAGAGGCACTTGAATATCTGTATGCTCAGCTTCAGGAGTTGGATTTGGGAGAGCCCGGAGCTGATAAGGTGCTGGATGTAACTGCCTGTCCGGGTACAGATACCTGTAATCTTGGAGTAACAAACTCAACAGGTGTGGCGCTTGAAATTGAAAAGTTAATAGCTGAAGAGTACGAGCATTTGATAACTGAGAACTTTCTGACCATAAAAATCAGTGGCTGTATGAATTCTTGCGGACAGCACATGATAGCCAACATTGGTTTGCATGGCAGCTCCATAAAAAATGGAGAAAAGGTAGTGCCAGCATTACAGTTGGTACTTGGCGGAGGTGTAGATGCGGATGGACAGCACACCATTGCTGATAAAGTTATAAAGCTTCCGAGCAAGCGAATACTAAGCGCCTTCAGAATAATTTTTGATGATTATGAAACCAATGCATATGACGAGGAATATTTCAATAGTTATTATGCGCGCCAGGGTAAGCGATACTTTTACAGCCTTTTAAAATCTTTGGGTGACATCACAACTATTGAAGATAGCGAGTATGTAGACTGGGGGCATAATGAGGATTTTGTTCCTGAAATAGGAACAGGGGAATGTGCCGGAGTGAGTTTGGATGTGGTAGGAACTATTATCTTGGATGCGGAAGAGAAGCTGCATTTCGCCAAGGAGGCACTAGATAATGAATCTTATACTGACTCAGTTTACAATAGTTACCATGCCATTATTGTAGGAGCAAAGGCCCTGTTGTTGAGTGACGATATTTCCTGCAACACTCAGATAGGCATCATCAAAGATTTTGATGAGCATTTTGTAACAAGCTCTAAAATAGGCATTGATGGTAGCTTCGAGGATTTTGTCTTGAAGATTAATAAGAATAAGCCTGAAAAGCCATTTGTCTCAAAATATTATGAGGAGGCAAGGGCCTTCATCGAACTGGTAAAACAATACCGAGCAGCTCAGAAGAGTGAAGATAAATTAGTGATCACCGACTTTTATAAAGCATAATTATGGAACCAAAATTAACATTAGTAGGAGCAGGGCCAGGTGATCCTGAACTTATAAGTCTTAAAGGAATAAAGGCGATAGCCAAGGCAGATGTGGTGCTTTACGATGCGCTGGTAGACGAAAGTCTGCTGGAATATGCGCAGAAAGATGCTATCAAAATATATGTAGGCAAGCGTGCCAATCAGCACAGTCATTCGCAGGATGAGATTAATAAACTGATCGTTGATAATGCCTTGAAGCATGGCCATGTCGTGAGGCTGAAGGGCGGAGATCCTTTTGTATTTGCCAGAGGATATGAAGAGTTGGCAATAGCCAAAGCCTTTGGGATAAAAACAGAAAGTGTGATCGGTATAAGCAGCGTTAACCTGCCCGGATTGTATGATATTCCTTTGACAGCTCGCGGCACCAATGAAAGCTTTTGGGTGGTAACTGCCACTACCTGCAAAGGCGAGCTGAGTAAAGATGTGACTTTAGTAGCTCAGTCCACTGCTACGGTGATATTTCTGATGGGGCTGGGTAAGCTCAAAGTGATAGTGGAGGCGTATCGTGGGCATGGTAAGGATAAATTACCCATAGCCATTATTAGCAAAGGTTCACGCCCAGATGCTCAGGTGATTAAAACTACTATGGACAACATAGTTGAATTGGCTGAAAAAGAGCAGATTCAATCGCCAGCAATTATAGTGGCCGGTGAAGTGGTGGGGCAGGAGCTTGAGCAAATAAAAGTGGATTACTTAAATCAACCATTAGCTTATGCAATCGCCTAGAAACAATCTTTTTCCGGTATTCTTAAAGCTCTCACAGCTCAAGGTGTTGATCGTGGGAGGAGGTTTCGTTGGTCAGGAGAAGCTTGAAGCTTTATTGAAAAATGACCCTGATGCACGAGTGAAAATTGTAGGCAGAGAAGTGTCTGATTCACTTATTAAGCTGGCTGAGTCTAACAGCAGAATTGAATGGGTTGTAAAGCCATTCGGGCCTACTGATATTGATAGCAGTATTGATATGGTTATTGCTGCTACAGATAGCAGAGAGGTTAATCTCAGAGTAAGAAATGCTGCCAAGGCAAAAAGACTGCTGGTTAATGTAGCTGACACTCCAGATTTATGTGATTTCTATTTGGGTGCTACGGTAACTAAAGGGCAGCTGAAAATTGGAATTTCTACCAATGGCACTTCACCCACCTTTGCGAAGCGGTTTCGGCAGGTGCTGGAAGAGATATTGCCTGAGGATACCAATGACCTACTGACCAATCTCAAGGTAATCAGAGATGATTTAAAAGGGAATTTTGCTTCTAAAGTGACGAAGCTCAATGAGTTGACCAGCAGTTTGATAAAATAAATTGACATCATGGATATTAAAAGTCTTAACGATAAATACCACTACCTCTCCCCGCTGATGCGGATGGAGAAGATGTTTAATGATTTTGAGAGTCCGCGGGTGCTGGCTACCTCATCTTTTGGTACTTCTTCGGTCGTTTTGCTGCATTTGATAAGTAAGGTGAATCCTGGTCATCCGATCTATTTTATAGACACAGGCTATCATTTTAAGCAAACATTAGAATATAAAGAGCAACTTCAGGAGCGGCTAAAACTCAATGTGATTGATATTCAGGCGCCAGAAAATCGTCATAAGTTTACCAAAGAGCATAAGACTTATCGGTTTAACCAGGACCTGTGCTGCCATATCAATAAGGTGATGCCTGTGGACGAGCTGAAGGCCAACCATGACCTGTGGATATCGGGGGTGCTGCGCTACCAGAATGCCAACCGTGCCAAGATGAAGATTTTTGAAGAGAAGCCTGATATTGTAAAGTTTAATGTGCTGCTGGACATGACCCAAAAGGAAGTGGAGCTGTACAAGTACATCAACGAATTGCCGGAGCACCCTCTGTTGCCTGAGGGCTACCATTCCGTGGGCTGTGAAAACTGTACCGTTAAGGGCATTGGCAGAGAAGGACGATGGGTGGATAGTTTTAAAGCTGAATGTGGGTTGCATGCTTAAACTATAGGCAGTGATGAAAACTATTGCTATTTTTAGGCGTGGTCAGAATAATCTTATTCAGCATTTTTTGCCTTTCATTTTCAGCCTTGCAGGCGCAGGATAAGCTTGACTTTGGCGATACCGGCACCACCAATAAAGCACCTAAATACAAGTCTAACCCAAAGGACTACAAGCAGAAAAGACCGATACAATGGGTGAAAAACACCGCTAAAGACCTGCTGATTGGCAACCCTTGCATGGAGGAGGTAACGCAGGAGATGGGCTTTGTGTATTTGATACAGCCCAAAGGTGCCTCACCCAACAAAAACGAAGTACAGCGACTGATGCACAACCTGTTTGCCAAGCTTGCCATTACATTTAGAAATGGCCCTTTCTGGAAGTTTAAACTGAAAAAGAAAAGGAAAGAGTGTGGTATGGAAACCGGGGATATTGTGGGTTAACACTCTTTCAAAACTTATTACAAGTTCTTCGGAATTTTATACCTGCTCAGAGTCACTCATAGAGGACTCTGAGTTTCATTGACTTTTAATTATCAGAGTCCCTGACTATATGTGATTGTGTTTTTGAATACGAATTGAAAACTCTACGATGGTCCTTCAGAATTACAAATTCCGAAGAGCAGGCGTGAATCGATCAAAACCCTAGGTTGATTTAAGAGCCTCAAATGGTTAATTCCTTGTTAAAAATTTATTCACCATTGAGGTTAAAGTAACCCCACTTATCGGTTTTGAGATAAAATCATCGCACCCCAAGGTCCTGGCTTTTTCTTTGTAATCATCTGTTGCAAATCCTGATTGAACTACTATAGGAAGTTTGGGGCGAAGTGCTTTGATTATTTCAGATGCTTGAAAACCATCCATAATAGGCATCTTAATGTCCATAAGAATAAAGTTTATTTGTTCGTTTTGTTCGCAAATTTCAACAGCTTCCTTTCCATTATTGGCGTGTAATATATTGCAGGATACTCCAGACTCTTTTTCTAACCAAGTTTTTAGAAATAGATAATTAATCAATTCATCCTCGGCAATTAATATGTTCCATTTCTGCTCCTTGGTCATAGTTGGAATTTGAAGTTTCTAATTAAGAGTTGTTTTGGGTATAGAAATGAAAAAAGTAGCCCCTTTTCCTTTTTCAGATTTTACAGAAAGTTTGCCACCTAGCAACTCAGTGTTTTCCATAGCTATTGATAAACCCAAACCCAAACCTCCAACATTTTTGGACAGTTCTTTTTCTTCCTGAGAGAATCTCTGAAAAATGGATTTTTGGTTTTCTTCTCTAATACCAACTCCGGTATCCTTAACATAAATCTCTAGCTCTTTGTTTTTTTCTAGATAACCAATTTCAATAAATCCAGTTGAGGTGAACTTGATCGCGTTTTCTAAAATCTTTACTAAAATTTTACGCAGCTTTTTTTCGTCAGAAAACAAAGTGCTTCCTTCATCAGAAAGTGCTTTTTTAACAGATAGAGGTGTGCCGTTTTTCTCTGCCTTGGTTTCATATTCAGAATGTAAACCCATGAGCAAGTCATTCAAGCAGAATTCCTTTTTGATGACATCAACTTGCTTTGTAGCCAGTTCGGATATTTCTAAAATCTCGTCAATTACGTGCATTAATTGATTGCCACTTTTATGGATAATGTCGATGTATTGCTTTTGCTCATCTCCTGTTTTTTCTGAATTGAATAACATCTCTGAAAATCCTAATATGCCATTTAAAGGAGTCCTTATTTCATGAGACATATTATTGATAAATTCAGTTTTTAGTCTGTCACTTTCCTCAGCTTTCTCCTTAGCTTTAATTAATTCTTCAATAGCCTTTTTACGCTCAGTGATGTCTGTAAAGGAAGCTACTACTCTAGTAACATTACCTTTATCATCGGTCAATGGCCTCGAGTTAATTGAAATGATAGTTCGATCATCATCATTAGAATACACGTTCATGATTGTGTTATCCACTGGTTTGCCAGTCCTCAGTGTTATTATTGATGGGTGATCTTCTGGTCTGAAGGGTGACCCATCTTCTCGGGTAGCTTGCCACCGCGGGTCAAAAGAGTCTTTTCCAAGTAATTGATCCATACTTAACCCCAAAATTTTAGGGGCGGAGTCATTAGCCATTAATATTTTGTCGTTTTTGTCTTGAACGACCAAGCCTTCACTTAGAGCACTAATTACGGAATAGTATAATTTTTGACTTTCTTGAAGTTTCATCTCTGCCATCTTTAGCTCTGTAATATCGCGAGCTATGCAGTACATAAGGTCTTCTTTAGGCTTTGGCGTAACACTCCATTGTAAATAGATGACATCACCTTTTTTATTTACGAAGCGGTTCTCAAAATTTATTGTGACCTGTCCAGTTGATAATTTAGAAATTTCCTCATCAGATTTAGCATGATCATCTGGATGTATAAAAAAGTGAAATGGTTTAGCCAGTAATTCTTCTTCAGTATACCCCAGCAACTTTGACCAAACAGGGTTGATATATTTAAAATATCCATCAAACCCAGCTACACATATTGGATCTTCCGATACTTCAAAGAAGTGTTTGTAAATGTTGTCAGGGTGAGAATCAATCATACTTATAATTCATCAATTAGTTATTAAAACCAGGCAATAGTAATTTACGATTTTTTCTTAAAAGACTGGATGATAGTAGGTTACTATTATTGCCTGTTAATTTTAATTAATCTGATCGAGGCTAGACGAGTTTAACTTTTACCTATAGTAAGCAAGCATAACAGGTGTAATTGAATAAAATTCAAATTCGTAACCTTTTCACAGAAGAGGGGTATATGTATTATATTTACATTTGTGATGGTAATTAAATGAAGGCTACGAGTTTAGGTGATTTCGAAGAATTGGTGCTTATGTCTGTTTGCATTTTAAATGAACAGGCCTATGCGGTGAGTATAAAATTAGACCTTGAAGAGCGACTGAAGAAAGGCATAAACATAAGTGCTATTCATACTGCGCTCTATCGGCTCGAGGACAAGGGGTTTCTTACATCAAAAATGGAAGGTGCCACTGCTGAGCGAGGAGGGAGAAGAAAGCGTTACTTTCTGCCAACATCAGAAGGGCAGCGTGCCCTGGCCAGGCTTAAGTCCTTAAGGTATTCTATGTATCAACTAATACCCGATCTTTCCAATGCATAATCAAGAGCTTCCTCAGCCACCCAAGTGGATGGACAAATTGCTGGCACTGTATTGCAGTGCTAACCGATTTGAAGAACTCCAGGGCGATTTGCATGAGCTATACCGCTATGACCACCGCAAAAAGGGAGGAAATTCTGCAAAAAGAGCTTACCTGTGGAATGTTATCAAATGCCTTAAGCCATATGCATACCATTACAAAAGACATAACGACTATCATAAAAAAAACACAACGGATATGATTTGGAAATTCTTAGTACTTGCCTTTCGGAGACTGGTTCGACAGTTTAGCTATTCGGCCATCAATATTTCAGGTTTAACCATCGGTATTGTTTGTTTCACTTTTATCTACATCTATGTAAGTGATGAGTTAAGCTTCGATCAGTTTCATTCTAAAAAGGAAAACCTCTATACTACTCCTTTTACCTGGCATTTTGGAGAAACATCATTGCCTACAGCAAGGGCTACTTCTAATGTTGGGCCATTGTTGCAAAAGAATTACCCTGAGGTATTGAGTTTTGTAAGGCTGACGCCAATGTCCAGGGTGATTAAAAATGGTAATGTAGTTTCAGAGGAAAATTCATTTGTCTTTACTGACAGTACCTTTTTCAAAATGTTTTCTTTTGATCTTTTGGAAGGCGATGGTGAGTCTGCTTTGGTAGAACCTAAATCCGTGATATTAACGGAGCGTATGGCTGCCAAATATTTTGGCATCGACTGGAACGGCAAGAGCTTGGTGGGCTCTACATTGCAGGTAGGTGCGGAAGATGAGTTTAAGATCACAGGTATTGCTAAAAACCCACCAAGTAACTCACATATCCAATTTGATTTTCTGGCAAGCTTTTCCACATTTCCAAAGATGGCTGAGGTGGGTAGTTTTGACAATAGCGCCTACCTTACTTATGTTGAGTTGGTACCAAATGCTGACGTACCTCAGCTTAGAAATAAAATAACAGAAGACCTAAAAGCAGGTTTTGGTGGGGAACTTCCTGTTGAGATTGGCCTCAAGCCGTTAGATGAAATATATCTTAAATATGGCCGAGATACCGGAGTTGGGCCAATAAGCAACATTACCACAGTGTATATTTTTGCTGGTATTGGCTTGTTGATTATTATCATTGCCTGTATTAATTATATGAATCTTGCTACTGCCAGGTCAGTAGAGCGAGCCAAAGAAGTGGGTGTTAGGAAAGTAATGGGTGCTGCTCGCACGCAGCTTATAGGTCAATTTTTAGGCGAGTCTGTAATTATCACTTTCATTTCTGTGCTACTGGCACTTGGGCTTTTATATTCACTTTTGCCGCTTTTTAATAGTCTGGCGGGTAAAGAGCTTACATTAAATT
>NZ_SMLV01000408.1:0-3179 GCF_009711525.1 Fulvivirga lutimaris | reverse complement strand
TTTTACTCACCATTTGGATCAGCGTGTCATTTCTTGCAGGGGTGTACCCGGCATTTGCCCTTTCTGGATTTTCAACTATCGGGGTACTTAGAGGTAGGTTTAAAAATTCGTCAGCAGGAAGTTCACTCAGAAAGGTATTGGTTATTTTCCAATTTTCTATTTCTGTAGTACTTATTGTCTCTACAATAGTGATTTACAAACAGCTTTCATTTGTTGATAATAAGTCACTGGGTTATGATAAAGATCTTATTATATCATTGCCGTTGGACCCACAATCAAGGCCGCAAATAGAGGTGCTTAAACAACAATATGAAAAGCTGGCAGGGGTGCAGTCAACAAGTGTGACAGGTCAGCTTCCCTCTCAAATTTCATTTGAGTCTACGCTGGCTATTAAGGAGGGGGAAGAGAATAGACAATTAATGAGACTCAGTTATATTGATAATGATTATATAGAAACACTTGGCCTTAAAACTGTTGCTGGAGATGCGATGAGTAGGACCAATGAAGATGTTTATGAATTTATTATCAACGAATCAGCGGCCAGTTTTTTCGGATGGACACCGGAAGATGCCATTGGGCAGCGTGTAAAAATATGGAACAAAGAATGGGGCACCATAGCAGGTGTTGTAAAGGATTTTCATTTCTCCTCACTTCATGAAAAGATTAAGCCTTTGGTGTTGTATAATAAAGAGTCGGATCAGGAATATGGTAGAAATAACCTTATGCTGCGTGTAGTGTCTGATGATTTTACCAATACATTGGCTTCTATTGAAGATGTTTGGTCGAAAACTGTAACTCATAAGCCTTTTGAATACTCTTTTTTGGCAGACAACCTCGACAGCTCCTATGAGAAGGAGACACATCTTAGCAAATTGATAGGCGTATTTTCAATACTTGCAATTTTCATCGGCTGTTTAGGATTGTTTGGTTTGGTGTCCTACACCTCATACCAGCGCTCAAAGGAGATTGGCATCAGAAAAGTGCTTGGTGCTACAGTAGGAGATATAATCTTTATTCTTTCGAGAGGTTTTTCAAGGCAGATTGTGATTTCATTGGTTATTGGTATTAGCTCGGCCTATTTTATTATGGATAGGTGGCTACAAAGTTTTGAATATAAAACGTCTATAGGGTTTGATGTTGTGCTTTTTGCCACCCTTGTGACCCTGGGTGTAGCAATATTTACCATGAGCTTTAAATCCATTCAGGCAGCGTTGCTCAACCCTGCAGATACTTTGAGAAATGAATGAAAGATAAAATTCAGGATCAAAAAAAGAGAGCTTAATAAGGCTCTCTTTTTTGTGCTTTTGGAATTTTGCTTTCCAGAAAGTCAATGCTAAGCTCAATGCCTATTCCAATAAAAACTTCAGTTCATCACTCGTTTTACTAGGGATAAATTCTATCAATTCGTAACCTGCTAATCCATTGATCTTAAAAGGGTCTTTCTCGATGATCTTCTCCAGCTCCGAACGACTGTCAACATTAGATAATATTATGCCTCCTGTTCTGGGTACTTTTGGCCCGGAAGCAATGAAGTTACCGAGTTCATATTGTTCATTTAGAAACTCAACATGAGCTGTTAAATGCTGATCAACTTTTTCCAGATCAGTTTTGTAGGTAAGATTAATGATAAACATGATCTACAGTGTATTTTTAAGGTTTTGAACACTTATTGTAGTTTTAATTTAGCTTTTCGAAATTACTAAATTGGTATAATAGCCTGTCATAAAATATGTTAAAGCGATGGCAATTCAGACCGGTCTTTTCAATTCATAGACATAGCATAAGCTCCCTTCAAATTCCCGCTCTTCTATAAACTGGAACCCCAACCTTTCATAAAATCGGTGAGCTTTAGTATTTGATTTTAAAGGATCTATTAAGATGCTGGTTACAGCTGCATCAGCGAAACACTTTTTTATGGCCAGATTCATCATTATGGTTCCATACCCTTTGTTCAGGTTGTTTTCTTCTCCAATCCAGATATCAATGGCTCTTTTATTTTTTTCTACCTCTCCCCAGTAATGAGAATCTTCCAGATGTGGATCAATAATTTGGATAAAACCAATGGGTTCACCCTCTAATTCGGCAACCAACTGCTCTCTCCATTCTGGATTACGAGCCAGCTCTTCTTCCCAATTCCAATCGTCAGGATCGCAATCAATAACATGCTGTTGGGTATCCCAATGCCTGAGCAACTCAATGTCTTTCGGTGTTGCCTCTCTTAAGGTGATCATATGAAAACTTATGGTTTAGGCTTAGAATAGCGGTATTCAATGGCAACTTAATAAAAAAGGAGTTGTCTCAATAGTATTGAAATCTCGTCTGTACGATCCCTTGGAGGAGATTACTTCACTGCGTTCGTAATGACGCTTAACTTTTGAAACAACTTCTTTTTATAGATATATAAAAGGATAATTATTTAAAACCGATCTCTTCAAGTGCTTTATGGCTCACTTTTATAGCTTCCAATGGCTTCATATTAAAAGTTTGGTCTTGCTCTACAAAGTAGTATTTCATCCCTGATGTTTTTTTCTCAGCCAGTATTTTAGCGAAGTCAATAGTGCCATTGCCTACAGGTGCAAACTTTCCTTCATCATCCATGTCTTTTACATGCCATGCTTTGAAGCGGCCAGGATATTTTTCAAAATAGGCAATTGGGGAAGCTTCCGCTTTTGTTACCCAGAATAAGTCCATCTGAAAGTTTACATGTTTAGGATCAGTGTTTTCTAAAAGGTAATCTATGGTCACAATGCCATCGTCATCTTTTTTGTATTCAAAATCATGATTATGGTATAATAGCTTGAGGCCAGCTTTAGTACACTTTTCACCAAGAGTATTTAATATCTCGGCCAGGTTAGCAGCGCCACCGGTCATGCCCATTGATTTGGTTTCAGGGAAATACTTAAAATGTCCCATGGGTGGTATAGGCACTACCAGGTATTTAAAACCAACGGCTTTTAAATCTGCAATGGTTTGGTCTGCATTTTCATAGGTGATACCTCCCTGGTGCGAACTTATTGGCTCTAAACCCAACTCATTGAGGGTACTTTTAAACTCTGCAGGAGTCAACCCATAAAATTTTCCATCACTGTAACCAGCATCTTCCACATATTTGTAACCGGCATCGGCTACTTGTTTCAATACCCCTTTAGGATCATTTTTCATATCGTCTCGTACGGTAT
>NZ_SMLV01000284.1 GCF_009711525.1 Fulvivirga lutimaris | reverse complement strand
ACATTATGATGTAGATATAAAAATTACTTTTAGCTTCTCGTTTTTATTAATGCTACCTTTGCAGCTCATTAATAATTATTATCTATTGACAAATTTTTCAGAATTAGGGCTGTCAGCATCTTTGCTCCAAGTCCTTCCTGAGCTGAATTTAATTGAGCCTTCAAAAATTCAGCAGCAGGCAATACCTATCTTAATCAAAGAAAAAACACGAGATTTTATTGGATTAGCACAAACAGGTACAGGCAAGACAGCGGCATTTGGTTTGCCTTTGTTAGATGCTATCGATGTTAATTTAAAAGAAACCCAAGCTTTGGTTTTGGCCCCTACACGAGAATTAGGGCAGCAGATTGCACAGCAGATACAAGCGTTTTCAAAGTACTTGAAAGGCGTTAGAGTACAGGTTGTTTATGGTGGAGCATCTATTGTTCCACAGATGAAAGCGTTAAAAAATACACCACACATTGTTATTGCAACACCAGGCAGATTGCTCGATCTTATTAACAGAAAGGCAATTAACCTATCAGGCATCAGGCATGTAGTATTTGATGAGGCTGATGAAATGTTAAATATGGGCTTCAGAGAAGATATTGATACTATCTTATCTTTCACCCAGGGACAGAAGTCTACATGGTTGTTTTCAGCAACTATGGCTCCTGAGATCAAGAACATTGTTAAGAAATACATGGATAACCCTAATGAAGTACGCATAGACAGCGGAAATGTGGTTAACCAGAATATTGAGCACAAATATTTCATTGCCAGTGCCAGAGACAAAATAGAGGTGATGAAAAGGATTATCGAACTTGAGCCTGATATGCGCGGTATCGTCTTTTGTAGAACAAAGATGGATACACAGAACCTTGCGCAGCAACTTCAAGCTAAAGGGTTGCCTGTAGATGCCATTCATGGTGATTTATCTCAGAGTCAAAGAGATCAGGTGATGAAACGTTTCAAGAATCATTCTTTAGAGTTCCTTATTGCAACAGACGTAGCAGCAAGGGGTATAGATGTGAATGACCTTACTCACGTAGTGCATTATAGCATGCCTGACGATTTGGAATATTACACCCATAGAAGTGGTAGAACCGGCCGTGCTGGTAAAAAAGGTATTTCTATATCTTTAGTTAATGGCAGGGAGCAGAGTAAAATCAGACACCTTGAGAAAAAACTTAAACTAAGCTTTTCTCCTTATGTATTGCCAGAAGCTGTACATGTTGAAAACAAGAAGCTAGTAGAATGGGCTAATAAATTGGTTGCTACTGAAGTGGATAAAAAGGCCATCAGTGAGCACATGGAAGATGTTCATTTGATTTTGGCTCAACTGTCTAAAGAGCAGATGATTGAGAAATTGGTGGCGTGGGAGATTACAGAGCTAGGAATTAATAAGAATAGCAATTTCGGTGATGCCGGTGGCGGATTTGGTGACAGAGGTGATAGAGGAGACCGAGGTCGATCTTCAGATAGAGTGGAGAGTAAAAACGATCGCTATTTCGTCAATTTAGGTAATATCGATGGAATCGATAAAAATGAGTTAATTGATTTTGTGGCTGAAACGGCTAAAGTTGATAAAGCGCTAATCGGTGGAATTACCATAGAAGATAGAAGATCTTACTTTGAAATGGAGAAAGGTCATGCAAAGACTATAAATAATGCATTTGCAGGTCTTTTTGTTAACGACAGAGAAATTAGAGTGAATCTCGATCGTCCTAGATCTAGTAATGACAGGTCTGGAAGAAGAGGTGGAAGAGATGGCCGCAGGCCTTCATCACATGGAGGTGGAGGAGGTTACAAAGGTAACTTCAAACCCAAAGGTGGTAAAGGTGGTGGCGGACGTAGAGGCGGAAGACGCTAATAGGTCAGTTTCAAACCGTTGAAATTTTGGCGGAATGCCAATAACATAAAAATAAAATTACGCTTGTTAGCTAAAATGAATTTATTTTGGTTACGTTTGCGACAATATTTACAAATTTTAATAATGAAAGAAGGAACAGTAAAATTTTTTAACGATTCAAAAGGATATGGTTTCGTTAAAGACTCAGAAGACAGTAAAGAATATTTCGTACACGTATCTGGTCTTATTGACGAGGTAAGAGAAAATGACGAAGTTACTTTCGAACTTGAAGAAGGTAGAAAAGGGTTAAACGCAGTTAACGTTAAGTTAGCTTAATTTATATCTGATTAACTATTGGGAGTCTCGGCCTTTGGCTGAGACTCTTTTTTTGTGCTATACTTTCTTAGGCATAAAAAAAGCTCCACTATGGGAGCTTTAATTTTTTAAAATGGAGTGTTCTATCAAGCGTACATTTCCTGTCGCTGCTGCATGTATTTCTCATCTGAGATGTACTCATCGTAAGTACATAGCTTGTCCATATGTCCGTTAGGCGTTAATTCAATAATTCTAGTCGCTACAGTTTGCGTAAAGGCATGGTCATGTGATGTGAATAACACCGTGCCAGGGAATTCTTTCAATGCATTGTTGAATGCAGTAATAGATTCAAGGTCAAGATGGTTAGTAGGCTCATCTAAGATTAATACATTTGCACCTGCCAACATCATTTTTGACACCATACACCTTACTTTCTCACCTCCTGAAAGTACATTACATTTCTTGAACACCTCTTCACCACTGAAAAGCATCTTGCCTAAGAAACCGCGAATATAAACTTCATCCTTATCACCGTCAGAAAATTCTCTCAACCAATCAACAAGGTTGTCATTAGACTTAAAGTATTTCTCGTTTTCGTTTGGTAGATAGGCAGTAGTTATGGTTTGTCCGAATTTAAAAGTACCAGAATCAGCTTTCATCTCACCCATTAGAATTTGGAATAGGGCTGTGGTAGCCAAACTATCTTTGCTTAAGAAAGCTATTTTATCTCCTTTGTTTACAAAGAAGTCGAGGTCTTTAAATAAAGTTTTGCCTTCTATAGTTTTAGATAGTCCTGATGTTTCAAGAATCTGGTCTCCAGCGGGTCTGTTTTGTGTAAATATGATAGCAGGATACTTTCTGGTAGAAGGCTGAATGTCATCAATGTTGATCTTGTCCAACAATTTTCTTCTACTTGTAGCTTGCTTTGATTTAGAGGCGTTGGCACTAAACCTTGCAATAAACTCCTGAAGTTCCTTTTTCTTTTCTTCAGCCTTTTTGTTTGAAGAAGAACGCTGAGATAACGCCAATTGACTAGACTCGTACCAGAATGAGTAGTTACCTGTATAAACCTTAATGGCCGAGAAATCTATATCAACGATGTTAGTACAAACTGTATCTAAAAAGTGTCTATCGTGAGATACTACAATTACTGTATTCTTGAAATCAAGCAAGAAATCCTCTAACCAAGATACGGTGTGTATGTCCAAATCATTGGTAGGCTCATCCAGTATTAATATGTCAGGGTTGCCGAATAACGCTTGAGCAAGCAAAACGCGTACTTTGTAGTTACCGCTAATGTCCTTCATTAAAGAATGGTGATGAACTTCTTCGATACCCAAGCCACTTAGCAAAGCAGCAGCATCAGATTCTGCATTCCAACCATCCATTTCGGCAAACTCACCTTCTAATTCAGCTGCTTTTTCACCATCAGCTTCAGAAAAATCTGGCTTCATATAAATGGCATCCTTTTCCTGCATGATAGACCAAAGTTTGGTGTGGCCCATCAACACAGTGTTAAGAACAGTCACCTCATCAAATTCGAAGTGATTTTGTTTTAATACGGCCATTCTTTTGCCTGGCTCCATACTTACTTTTCCGGAAGTCGGATCTGTTTCACCTGATAGTATCTTTAGAAATGTAGATTTTCCGGCTCCATTGGCACCTATTACACCATAGCAATTGCCATCACCGAAATTGATATTTACCTCATCAAATAATACTCTTTTACCGAACTGAAGTGAAAGATTTTGTACTGCAAGCATTGTAATTCATTTAAATTGGCTGCAAAGGTACTATTTTTAATTTCCTTAAGTAAACAAACCTTAGTTTTGGTAGATTATTAAATCAATGTCCATGAAAGTAGCAGTAATAGGAGGCGGGGCAGCAGGTTTTTTTGCTGCTATATCATGTAAAACACATCATCCAAAAGCCGATGTTGTCATTTATGAGAAAGGCTCTAAGCTACTGGCCAAAGTAAAGGTGTCTGGAGGTGGGCGTTGTAACGTAACGCATCAGTGTTTTGACAATAAGAAACTGTCCACCCGCTATCCGAGAGGTGAAAAGTTTTTGAAAAAGGCTTTTAATCAGTTTGCAGTAGAAGATACTATTAATTGGTTCGGGGCTAATAAAGTGATAGTAAAAGCAGAGAATGATGGAAGGATGTTTCCGATCACTGATGATTCACAAACCATCATTGACGCTTTAACCTCAAAAGTGAAGCAATTGGGTATTACAATAAACCTACAACAAACTGCCGCAGCATTGGTACCTAGAGAGCAAGAGATTGTCATTGTTTCAAAAGAAGGGGTTGAATTTAGCTATGACAAGGTGATTGTGGCTACCGGTGGTTCTCCTAAGGTTGAAGGTTTGAAATGGCTTGAAGCACTAGGTCATAATATTAGCACGCCTGTTCCATCGCTTTTCACCTTCAATATGCCCAATGAACCAGTAAAGGCTTTAATGGGTGTGGCTGTAGAAAGTGCTACTGTGAAAGTACAAGGCACCAAACTAAAGCAATCCGGCCCATTACTCATTACGCATTGGGGCATGAGTGGACCGGCCGTTCTCAAAACCTCGGCATGGGGTGCGAGAGAGCTCAGTAATCTGGGGTACACGTTTAAAATCCAGGTAAATTGGGTCGATGATAAATCAGAAAATGATCTAAGAACGATAATTACAGAAATGCAGCAGAATAATCATAAGCGCATGGTGGCTAATAAAAATGCGTTTGGTATTCCATCAAGGCTTTGGGAGTTCTTACTAGCAAAAATTGATCTGAGATCTGATATCACCTGGGGAGAAATGGGTCAGAAGGGTGTGAATAAGCTTGTTAATGTTTTAATGAATGACATTTATCAGGTGGAAGGCAAAACAACATTTAAAGATGAGTTTGTGACCTGTGGTGGTGTATCACTTTCAGATATTAATAATGAGACCATGGAAAGTAAGCAAGTACCTGGCCTTTATTTTACTGGTGAAGTTATGGATATTGATGGTATTACAGGTGGCTTTAATTTTCAAGCAGCCTGGACGACAGGGTGGATAGCAGGGAAGTTAAATTAGAGTTCGTCCGAAATGTCAGAATTCAATGCCGATTCAAAGTAAAAACGTTTGCATTTTTTACATGATATGCTCAAATCCTGTGAAGGACAAATTTTAAAAAACCTTTCTTATTAGATTAAAAAAAGCCACTTTTAGCGAATTGTGTTAGTTTCCTTTAGATGTTGAAAGCTATATTGCTAGGTTATTCATTAACGCAATCGTTTGAAATTGTATTGTATTCTACAAAGTTAAATTATGAAAGGTAATTCTGTCATTTATTCACTTTTTATAAGCACCTCACTTTTTTTAACAAATTGTGAAAAAGCTGATGAACCGGTGAAAAATAATAAAATAGAAAATCTACTGTCGCAAATGACATTGGATGAAAAAATTGGTCAGCTAAATCAGTACTCCATCGGTGCCGAACTTACGGGTCCGGGAGCTAAAGAGGGCCAGAATAAAATTCGTTATGAGCAGCTTAAAAATGGAGGTGTAGGATCAGTCCTTAACCTGTTGGGAGCTAAGAATGCTCGTGAAACGCAGCAGTTTGTTGTAGATAGCACCCGCCTGGGTATTCCGTTGATATTCTCATATGATGTTATTCATGGTTATAAAACCATATTTCCAATTCCTTTAGGCGAAAGTGCTTCATGGGATTTAGAGTTGATGCAAAATACTGCTGCAGTAGCTGCTAAGGAAGCCGCTGCATCAGGTGTAATGTGGACATTTGCTCCAATGTTGGACATTTCCAGAGACCCTCGATGGGGTAGAGTAATGGAAGGTGGTGGTGAAGATACTTACCTGGGTACCGAAATAGGGAAAGCCAGAATAAGAGGTTTTCAAGGCAATGATCTTTCTGATATTACTACAATAGCAGCATGTGCTAAGCATTTCGCTGGTTATGGTTTTTCTGAGGGTGGAAGAGATTATAATAATGTTTATGTAGGCAAGCATCAATTGCTAAATACAATTTTACCAGCATTTAAGGCAGCTGCTCAATTAGAAGCCGCTACGTTTATGAATGCCTTTAATGACATTGATGGTGTACCTTCATCAGCCAATGAGTACTTGCTTAGAGAGCTCTTAAAAGGAGAGTGGAATTATGAAGGCCCTGTAGTCTCTGACTGGAATTCTTTTGGAGAGTTGATAACCCATGGTATAGCAAATGATAAATCTGAAGCTGCTCAATTAGCCATAAATGCAGGTTCTGATATCGATATGGAAGGATCAGTCTATATTGAGAGCCTTAAGCAACTGGTTGAAGACAATAAGGTTAGTGAGGGAAAAATAGATGATGCAGTAAGAAGAGTATTAAAACTAAAGCAGGATTTAGGCTTGCTTGATGATCCGTTTAAATATTTTGATGAAGAAAGAGAAAAGAACACATTGTTAAATGCAGATCACTTGGAGTTAGCCAGAGATGCTGGTCGCAAATCAATTGTTCTTCTTAAAAATGAAGGTGATCTGTTGCCTCTAAAAGCTAAAAATATAGCGGTTATAGGTCCCCTTGCTAAAGATAAAGACTCACCAATAGGCAACTGGAGAGCCCAGGGTGAAACAGGATCGGCAGTTTCATTCTACGAAGGTATAGAGGCAGCATTACCAGAAGCGAATATTACTTATGCAGAAGGTTGTAAGCTATCAATCGGTCCTAATAATTTCTTTAATGAAGTGGAAGTAGAAGAGGAAGATCGTTCTGGTTTTCAGGAAGCCATTAATGTTGCCAGGAATGCGGATGTTGTGCTGATGAACTTAGGGGAAACGGCCTATTTTTCTGGAGAAGCCAGAAGTAGATCTGAGATTGGTCTTCCGGGGCTTCAACTTGAGCTGCTTAAAGAGGTTTATAAGGTCAATAAGAACATTGTGCTGGTATTGATGAACGGACGCCCATTAACCATACCATGGGAAGCTGAGAATATTCCTGCCATTGTGGAGGCATGGCATTTAGGTTCTATGGCTGGACACTCTATTGCTGATGTGCTAACAGGTAAGTATAACCCTTCAGGGAAATTGCCAATGACTTTCCCGAGGTCTGTAGGTCAAATTCCGACTTATTATAATCACAAAATGACGGGCAGACCATCAACTGACCCTGGAATGGTGTTTTATAGCCATAATATGGACATTGAGAATAGTCCGCAATACCCATTTGGTTTCGGGTTGAGTTATTCAACTTTTGAGTATTCTCCTATTGCGCTAAGCAAAGAGGTCATCAACAAAGGCGAAAAATTAACGGTATCTGTTACAGTAAAGAACACTAGTGATGTGGACGGTGAAGAAGTAGTTCAACTATACATTAGAGATGTTGTAGGAAGTATCACCCGACCAGTGAAAGAGTTGAAAGGTTTTAAAAAGCTAATGATAAAGGCTGGAGAAAGCGCGCAGGTAGATTTTGAAATAGGAGAAGAGGATCTCGCATTTTACAGAAAAGACTTCACTTTTGGCACAGAGCCAGGTGATTTTGAGGTGTTTGTTGGTACCAGCTCATCTGATGTTCAAACTGCAACTTTCAAATTGAATTAGAATGAAGACATTACTTAAAATATTATTAGCCGGCATTTGTGCATTAATTGTTATTTCATGCGCTGAGAAGCAATCAAGTGAAGAAAGTCAAACAGCTGCTGAAGAGAATTCAGACGGTTTAGTTTGGTCAGATGAATTTGATTACACAGGAGTGCCAGATTCAACAAAGTGGAGTTATGACTTGGGAGATGGATGTCCAAATTTGTGCGGATGGGGTAATAATGAATTAGAAAGCTATACCAATGAAGCTAAGAATGTGAGGGTAGAAGATGGGATGTTAATCATAGAAGTGCATAAGGACAGAGAAGATAGTATCAGACCATACTCTTCCACCAGACTACTGAGCAAGAATAAGGGCGACTGGAAGTATGGAAAGATGGAGATAAAGGCTAAACTGCCTTCAGGTAAAGGCACATGGCCAGCCATATGGATGCTGCCAACAGAATGGAAATATGGCGGCTGGCCTGATAGTGGTGAAATTGATATTATGGAGCATGTTGGCTATGATCATGGCAACGTTCACGGCACGGTTCATACTAAGGCTTTCAATCATTCCATCGGCACACAAAAAGGTGACTCAATTTTAATTAAAACGATTGCCGATGATTTTGCCGTTTATGCTATCAACTGGACCCCTGATCAAATAGAGTTCATGGTCAATGGTGAAATTTATAATATATTTACTAACAATGGACAAGGTTTTGAGGCATGGCCTTTCGATCAAAAATTTCATCTGTTGCTAAATATTGCTGTTGGAGGAGACTGGGGAGGTAAGTATGGAGTGGATGACTCTATCTGGCCTCAGCGTATGGAAATTGACTACGTCCGAATTTATAAGAACTAACTTAACCTTAACTACACTATACTATGTCTAAAAACGGATTACTTATACTGATTACATCAGTCGCGGCCCTTGGAGGGCTTTTGTTTGGTTACGACACGGGCGTAATCAACGGTACACAATTTTACTTTAGCAAATACTTTGAACTGGAGTCAGCCATGAAGGGCTGGGTGGTGAGTAGTGCATTGGTAGGCTGTTTTATTGGAGCCATTTCATCTGGCTTTATGACCAAAGCTATTGGTCGAAAAAACAGCCTGATAATTTCAGCATTGCTTTTTACCGTTTCTGCCTGGGGGTCAGGTATGCCTTCAGTTTTACCTGAAACTATTCCATTATTGGTTCTATTCAGAATTATCGGAGGTTTAGGTATTGGATTGGCGTCTATGGCTGCTCCAACTTATATAGCGGAAATTGCTCCTAAAGATAGGAGAGGCGTATTGGTTTCATTTTATCAATTGGCGATTGTTACGGGTTTCTTTGTAGTGTTCTTAGCTACCTATTTCATTGGTAACAATTTTACTCCAGAAGAAAATATTACTGAAGGCTGGAGATGGATGTTCTGGTCAGAATTGATTCCTTGTTTCTTATTCCTTGGTTTAACATTCTTTATACCTCGCAGCCCAAGATGGCTTATGATGGTAGGTAAAGAAGAGGAAGCCTTAAAAGTATTGAACAGGTTGCATGAGCCTGAAGCTGCTCAGAAAGAAATTGATGAGATCAAACATTCTCTGAAGAGAGAAGCTAACTCAGAAGCTAAGACTGTATCTGTATGGCAGAGTGCGGTTTTACCAATAGTTTTGATTGGCTCTGCATTATCATTGCTACAGCAGTTTACCGGTATCAATGCCGTATTGTATTATGGTGGTGATATCTTCGAAAAAGCATTGGGCTATGGTCAGGAAGACGTACTGGCTCAACAGATATTATTAGGAGCAGTTAACTTCGGATTTACCTTTGTGGCCATGTATACCGTTGATAAATGGGGTAGAAAGCCATTGATACTATTTGGTAGCTATGGTATGCTGCTAGGTTTTATCCTTCTTGGTGGATCATTATACTTTAATCAGGTAGGTGTCATTTCCTTAATTGGTGTATTGATGTTTATTGGTTCATTTGCTTTAAGTATGGGACCTGTAACATGGGTATTGCTGGCTGAAATGTTCCCTAACAGTGTAAGAAGTACTGCAATGTCAATTGCCGTAGCTGTACAGTGGGGTGGTAACTACCTGGTTTCACAAATGTTCCCAATTATGGCAGAAAGTGAAGCCAACGTTTCTGGTCCTTGGAACAAATCAATGCCTTATGTGGTGTTTGGTATTTGTATAATTGTATTGATCGTGTTTACTAAGAAATATGTGCTTGAAACCAAAGGCAAGAGTTTGGAAGAACTTGAAGGTGTTTGGGCAGAGAAATATGGTAAGATTGAGTCTTAATTGACAATATCTTGTTCAATACAAAAGGCCGTGGTTTAAACCGCGGCCTTTTTGTTTGCTTCTGTTTTTGAAATGGCCCTTAACATCTACGTTGCCTCCTTCAAGGGAGGAATTGTTAAATCCATAAAAACAGATGTCCCCTTGAGGGAACTACAGGGGTGTCCACTTGGGCAACACAAGTAAAATCCCCCTGCGTTGCCGTCAGGCAGACTTTGGGGGATCATAGGGGGTAGGCAACAAATGTTTCCCCGTGTAAGCTCTAGCTATTAGCAGCTATTAAAAATTAGTATTCCTGTAAATTTTATTAGATTGTAAGATAAACCAATTGAGAATGCTGTTGTCGGGCAATAGCATTTATCAAAAACATATCCATAAACCAATCCAAAGACTATGATCCTACAGGTTATAAAACTGAAATCAAATCTTCCTGAGGAAGAACTATTGAGCAGAGCCAAAGAGAGAGAACCACAGTTTAAAGCTATTCCAGGGCTCCTTCAGAAATACTATGTAAAAACTGGCCAGCCGGAGGAATATGGTGGGATA
>NZ_SMLV01000030.1 GCF_009711525.1 Fulvivirga lutimaris | reverse complement strand
TCCTTATCAGTTAAGGCTATTGCACCTTGTCTGTAATCATTGGTTGGAATGTCGTTAAGACATAAATCAAAGGTCCCGTTATAACTTGTACTGGCTCCACCAATCCTACTACCAACAATCACATAGTACTGTGCCCCTGCCGTTAAATCTTCCTTAACAAACTTATACTCGTTGGTCGAATTAGCACCATATATTTCATTGCCTGAGGCATCCTGAATAACCATTCGCGCATTAGTGCCCAGAGTACCAGGAACTAATTCTAATTGTAGAAATGGGTTGTCAGCTGTAAATGTAAACCAAAGGTCATTGTAAAAAGTACCAATACTTGAAGAAGACATTGTACCTGTTGCTCCTATCGTAGTGTATGCCCCCCCTGTACTACACCAGCTATCCTTATCAGTTAAGGCTAT
>NZ_SMLV01000426.1 GCF_009711525.1 Fulvivirga lutimaris | reverse complement strand
AACTGTAACAGGTGGCGCCTATTGGGGATTTGGTGACTATCAAAAATCATTGGAGAACTATTTGTCGGCTTTAAAGGAATATCAGAAGCTTGATGATGTTATAGGTCGTTCAATTTGTCTTAATAATATTGGAGAGGTATATAAAAAGATTGGCGATTATGATAACGCCTTAAACTACCTTAAGCATGCACTATCTCTCAAGGAGTCTGTACTCGGTGTTGGAGGCTCTCCTTTGGCTAATAGTAATCTTGGTGAATTGTATACCCTAATGGGTCAATACGAAAATGCCGAGAACAGTTATATGGCAGCTTTAAATGGTAAAATTGAGGAGGGTAGTCGCATTTATGCTTACGTTAACAATGGGCTAGGTTCATTGTATTTGAAAACCAGTCAGTTTAATAAATCCATCAGCTACTTTAAAGAGGCTATTAAAGTAGAACAATCGCTAGATGACCAAAGAGGTATTGCTTATGCTCTTTTCAATTTAGGTAGTGCATTTCAAGGCCTTAATGAACTTGACTCCGCTGAGTATTACTTAAGAAAAAGTCTGGCTACTTCTATTACGTTAAATGCCGATGATATTTTGATAGATGTTTACAAGAATTTATCCGAAGTAGACTCTCTGAACGGGGATTACCCTAAAGCCTTTTATCATTATAAAAAACATACAGAACTTAAGGATAGCATCTTTAATTTAGAGAAATCGGCACAGCTGGCAAGAATACAAACTGAATATGAAACAGAAATTTTGCAGAAAGATAATGAAGCAAAACAGGCTGATGTAAAACAGAAGAACACCATGATCATTGCGGTGATTATGTTGCTGATACTGGCTATTGCTTTGGCCAATGCTTTTTACAATCAGAGAACTGTTCAGAAGAATGCGAATAAAGCTTTAAAATCAAAAAGTGAGCAGATAGAGAGTCAGGCGGCAGTACTACAGAAACAATCTGTGAAGCTTCAGGAGATGAATGATAATCTTGAAAACTCAAACCAGAACCTGGAAGAGAAGATAAGACAGAGAACGGAACAACTCAGAGAACAGAATAAGGTGCTGTCTGATTATGCGTTTTTCCATGCGCATGAGTTAAGGGCTCCTGTAGCCAATATATTAGGACTTATTGAACTGCTTAAACATTCAGAACTACCGCAAAAGGACTTAGATGTTGTAGCACATTTGTATACCGCGACTTCTGAGTTAGACAAGGTGATAAGAAATATTACCACTAAAGTAAGTGGCAATGGAGAAATTAAACCTTAGACCTATATTGCCCTCGCACTGTAGTTAGTTTGATATTCTTTAACCGTCTCTCTCATATCCTAATAACGGACTCAACGAAAAGTGATTAATTTATGCGCTCAGCGTAAGAGTATATCAAATTAGTATATTTGTGGCTATGCTAAGGTTAAGATTGTTAGTCATACTTGTTATCGCTCTTTTTTCATCAGCACTGGCTCAGCGGGTACAATTAGACAGTTTGGTGCTAGCACTAAAAACTGCTGAAGATGATTCATTACGCGTTATGTTGCTCAATGAAATAGCCTTTAACAATATAAGTATTAATCCTCTGGTAGCTAAGGATGATGTAACCATTGCTTACAATGCTGCCAAAGAGATGGAATTCGTCAGAGGACAGGCACGTTCTTTGGCGGTGATGGGAGGTGTTTATTGGGGGTTTGGTAATTATGAACAAGCTCTTTTACATTACTTAGATGCACTTAAAGAATACCAAAAACTTGATGATTTGAAGGGCAGGTCAGATTGCCTTAATAATATTGGTGAGGTCTATAAAAAGCTGGGAGAATATCAGAATTCCTTAGACTACCTTAAGCATGCGCTATCATTAAAGGAAAAATTATATGGTGTAGGTGGGTCACCTTTGTCTAATAGCAATTTGGGTGAGCTATATACTCTGATGGGACAGTATGATAGCGCAGAGGAAAATTACAATATTGCTATTGCAGGAGCTCAAAAGTTAAATGACCAGCGCGTTCTCGCTTATGCATATGACGGTTTAGGCCTCATACACTTTAAACAGAATAATTATTCAAGAGCAATAAAGTATTTTGAATTAGCAGTTAATGCCAGACTGAAAAGTGAAGATGTAAGGGGATTGTCTTACGTATATACAAATCTTGGCCGTACATATATGGCTTTAAATCAACTGGATTCATCAGAGCAGTATTTTAGAAAAGGCCTTAAAAGTGCAGAGAGTGCAAGTGCAAGCGATGTGAAAATTAATCTATTGAAATACCTGTCTGAGGTAGATTCTCTAAATGAAGATTATGCCAGAGCATATTATCACTATAAAAAACACGCACAGTTAAAGGATAGTGTTTTTAATTTAGAAAAATCAGCCCAGCTGGCAAGAATCCAGACTGAGTACGAAACTGAAATTTTGCAAAAGGATAATGAAGCAAAGAAGGCAGATGTAAAGCAAAAGAATACGATGATCATTGCTGTTATCATGCTTTTGATATTAACCATAGCGCTGGCAAATGCATTCTATAATCAGAGAACAGTTCAAAAGCAGGCCAATAAGTCATTGCAATCTAAGAGTGAGCAGATTGCCAAACAGGCAGATGAACTTCAAACGCAATCTGTAAAACTTCAGCAGATGAATGAAAATCTTGAAAGCTCTAATCAGAATCTTGAAGAGAAAATCAGGCAGCGAACAGAGCAATTAAGAGAGCAAAATAAGGTGTTATCCGATTATGCATTTTTCCATGCCCATGAGTTAAGAGCTCCTGTAGCTAATATTTTGGGACTAATAGAGCTTCTAAAGCATTCAGAATTGCCTAAGAAGGATGCAGATATTGTTTCTCATCTGTTCACCTCTACTACAGAATTGGACAAGGTTATTAGAGACATTACTACTAAAGTTGGTGGTAATGGAGAGATCGGAGAGATCAAACCTAAGGATTAAATCAATACTACTCTTCTAAAAGGTGTTGGGTTAGCCAACTCAGGTGGCGGTCCAAAATGCTTTTGAGAGAAGCCATCTAGCTCATCAAGCGTCTCATTAGATAATAAGGAAGAAATCTCTTCTAATGCCGCTCCACTGACCATATAAGGCATTTGTGAAACATCAAGATGATTCCCTTTACAATGAGCATAAATCTGATACTCATTTATTGTATTCTTTTGTGTGCCCTTCAATAAACATTCATCCATCCACGCAATGGGGTTTTCAATATTATCCTGAATGAGCTTCATGCGTCTACCAAAATCAAGGTTTTGAGAAAAGTACAGCTCAATGCTCTTCATAGACTCTTTGGACATAGAATTACGCATTCTTTCAGCGCAAGAAAGGCAAATGGCATATTCAAAAATCACATCATGAGCACTAAAGCCTTCATACTGCTTAACGGCCTTTTCGATGAAGTACTCCTGCTCCCCTTCAATCAGATTTTTGTCGCATTCAATGCAACGCTCAAAAGGGGCTCCTGTTGAAAACGAATGAAACTCTTTCGGTATTTCTATTTTTCCTTGTTCTTCACTGTCCATTTATAAATCCTCTATTGTCGCCTTTGTCCAGCTTATCAGTGCCTCAATTTGTTCCTCTGAAAGGTTAGCTTCACTATGAGCCCAAGTGTAGCTATTCAATGGCATCTCACCTTCTTCAACCTCATGAATCAACTCTTCCAGTTTGTGTTTTTTCTTTTTTAGGTCATAGTTGCCCCATTCAGAAAAGTTGAAATGCTTTCTTCCATCCTGAATATGCTCATCAATCCACCAGGATAACGGTGCCACACTGGTGTACCATGGATATTTGGTTTCATAAGAATGGCAATCATAACATGCCTGCTTTAAAATAGTCTTTACTTCACCAGGTGCATCCACCTGAGCCAGTAAATCATTTTCCAGATTATAAACCGGGTTTTCTTTGTCAATTTGAAATAGCTGTGCTGCCAGCAAAATGGCGAGCAAACCGAGCAATACTTTAGTGGATAACTTCATTTTATTCAATTTATGCACTTAAATATAAAGAATAATGACAATCGGTGATAATCCTTTTTTGGTAAACCAAAGTTATGACTTAACTTTTCACCAATCTTCTAACATTTTACTTTTTCGATGTCAATAAAACTTAAAGAAATCAAAAAGCTATTAGTAGCTAACAGAGGCGAGATAGCCATCAGAATACTCCGTGCAGGATCAGAATTAAAAATTCGAACAGTAGCCATTTTTACTTATGAAGACCGCTATTCTTTGCATAGGTATAAAGCCGATGAGGCCTATCAAATTGGAGCTGATGATGATCCTCTAAAACCATATTTGGATATTGAAGAGATAATTGCTGTAGCAAAACGTAATGATGTGGATGCTATTCATCCAGGCTATGGGTTTTTATCTGAAAATGTAAAGTTTGCAAGAAGGTGTAGGGAAGAAGGTATCATATTCGTTGGGCCAGAACCAGAGGTGATGGAGAAATTGGGTGATAAGGTTGCTGCTAAGCTAGTAGCTATAGAAGCGAAGGTGCCTATCATTCAGGATAGTGAAGAGGAATTGACAGATGACAAAATAGCGCTTAAAGAAGCTAAGAGAATTGGTTACCCAGTAATGCTGAAAGCTGCTGCTGGTGGTGGAGGAAGAGGCATGCGCGTTATCCGCAATGATGAAGAATTAGTTAAAGGTTTTGAGGAGGCGAGAAAGGAAGCAGGTAATGCTTTCGGTGATGATACGGTCTTTATTGAGAAATATATTGATAACCCAAAGCACATCGAAGTGCAGATTATGGGGGATAATTATGGCAATCTGGTGCATTTGTTTGAGCGTGATTGCTCTGTGCAACGTAGGTTCCAGAAAGTGGTTGAGATAGCACCTTGTGTTACTATATCGCAGGAGACTAAGGATAAACTTTATAAATATGCTCTGGCAATAACCAAGTCCGTAAACTATAATAACGTAGGTACAGTAGAGTTTTTGGTAGATAAAGACGAGAATATTTACTTTATTGAGGTAAACCCTCGTGTACAGGTAGAGCACACTATTACTGAAGAGATTACTGGAATTGATATTGTTCGTTCACAAATCTTGATTGCAAAAGGACATGATCTGCCTGATCCTAGAATATTTATTAAGAGCCAGGAGGATGTTAAGTGTAATGGCTATGCTATTCAGTGCCGCGTGACTACAGAAAATCCAGCGGAGAACTTCAAACCTGATTATGGAACTATCATCGCCTATAGAAGTGCCAGTGGATTTGGCATCAGGTTGGATGCCGGTAACTGCTATGCAGGTGTTACCATTTCACCATTCTTTGATTCACTGCTTGTAAAAGTGTCCTCATGGGGCCGTACTTTAAAAGGAGCTTCTGAAAGACTATCAAGGGCATTGAGTGAATTTAGAATCAGGGGTGTAGAAACCAATATTGCTTTCCTCGAGAATGTTATCACCACACCGACCTTCTATAAGGGCGAATCCACGGTGAATTTCATTGCAGATCATCCTGATCTCTTTAAAATGCCGAGAAGGTTTAACAGAGGTACCAAGCTGTTGAATTACGTGGCTGAGGTTGCTGTTAATGGCAACCCAATGGTGAAAAGAGTGGATGAAAGTCAAGTGCTTCGTCCTGCTAAAGTGCCTGTTTATGACAAGCTTTCTAAGCACCCCAAGGGTACCAAAGACAGGCTTAACGAAATGGGCAGGGATAATTTCGTTCAGTGGTTGAAACAGGAAAAGCCCATTCAATACACAGATACGACATTTAGGGATGCGCACCAGTCGTTGTTGGCTACCCGTGTGAGGACCATAGATATGTTAAAAGTAGCTGAAGGCTTCTCTAAGCAGCATCCTAACATATTCAGTATGGAAGTTTGGGGTGGGGCCACTTTTGATGTGTGCATGCGCTTCCTGCATGAAAACCCATGGGATAGATTGAGAATGTTCAGGTCTGCTATGCCAAATGTCTTGTTGCAGATGCTACTTCGCGGATCTAACGGGGTTGGTTATAAGGCTTATCCGGATAATTTGATAGAGAAGTTTATTGTAAAATCCTGGGAGACAGGGATAGATATCTTCAGGATTTTCGATTCTCTTAACTGGGTTGAGGCCATGAAAGTGAGCATCAAAACTGTACGTGAGCGTACCGAAGCATTAGCTGAGGCCTGCGTTTGCTACACTGGAGATATACAAAGAAAAGATACCAAATATGACCTTCAGTACTATCTTGATCTGGCACGCCAGCTGGAAGATGAAGGAGCTCATATTTTGGCCATTAAGGATATGGCGGGGCTGCTTAAGCCATCGAGTGCCAAACTCCTGATTACTGAACTGAAAAAGGCCATTGATATTCCTATTCATTTGCATACGCATGATACGGCTGGCATTCAGAGCTTAACCTACATGGAGGCTGTCAATGCGGGTGTAGATGTTGTAGATGTGGCATTGAGCTCTATGTCAGGGCTAACATCGCAACCCAACTTCAATTCATTTGTGGCTAACCTGCAGGGACATGAAAGAGAAAATGAAATTGATTTAAAGTCACTAAATAAATATTCCAACTACTGGGAAACTGTTCGCGAATGGTACTATCCATTTGAGTCAGGTCTGAAAGCAGGTACTGCTGAAGTTTATGAGCATGAAATTCCTGGTGGACAGTATTCTAATTTAAGACCTCAGGCCAGAGGGCTTGGTTTAGAAGACAAGTTTGAAAAGATTAAGGAAAATTATGCTGCTGTAAATCAGCTTTTTGGTGACATCGTTAAGGTAACGCCTTCATCTAAGGTAGTGGGGGATATGGCCTTATTCATGACTTCAAATAACCTTACTACTCAGGATATTATGGAGCGTGGTGAGTCACTTTCATTTCCTGAATCAGTGGTGAGCTTGTTTAAAGGAGAGCTGGGTCAGCCATATAAAGGTTTTCCGGCAGATGTTGCCAAAATTATCCTTAAAGGCGAAAAACCATTTACTGATAGGCCAAATGCACATTTGGAGCCCATTAACTTTACAAAAGAGTATGCCGCTTTTCATAAGGAGTTTGATGAGTATTGTGATGAGCTGGATTTCTTGTCTTATAAGCTGTACCCTAAAGTATTTAAAGAGTTTTATCAGTACTGGCAGGAGTATGGTGAAGTGTGGAGATTACCAACCACATCTTTCCTTTATGGCTTGAAAAATAATGAGGAGATCTTTGTGGAGATAGGTAAGGGTAAGGCCATTATTATCAAAAAACTCTATAAGTCTGCGCCAGATGAAAGCGGAATGTGCAATGTCTATTTTGAAATGAATGGACAGGCCAGGGTGATTCAGGTTAAAGATAAGTCAGTAAAATCTCTAAAATCTGCCAATGTAAAAGTAAGCGGCCCTAACCATATTGGCGCTCCACTGCAGGGTAGAATAGCCGAAGTTATGGTGAAAGTAGGTGACAAGGTGAAAGAAAATCAGCCTTTATTCTCTATCGAAGCAATGAAGATGGAATCTACCATTACTTCATCAAGAGCTGGAAAGGTAGCTCATATACAACTGAAGGCTGGCGATATGGTGAGCCAGGATGACTTGGTGCTGGAAGTAGAATAAGTCAATAGCTGTGGCTGAGATTATAGATTTAAGTCAGGAGATATACTCTGGAATGCCTGTTTTCAAGAAATTACCACAGGTATCTATATCAATGTATGTCTCTCACGAAGAATGGATGGGCATTGAAAATTCTGAGAAGCAAACACCCAGTGTCAACTTGTTGGAGATGGGCGAGCACACAGGCACCCATGTAGATGCCCTAAACCATATGTCGATAGAGCAAGAGGGGCAGTCTATTGACACCATGCCTTTGAGCATGTTTTATACTCGAGGCATTTGCCTTGACCTATCTGCTAAAGGCAAGCAAGAGTTGATTGAGATTAAAGATTTAGAGGCAGCGCTGAAAGAGTATAACCTCATCATTGAAAAGGGTGACACCGTGCTGATCTATACCGACCATTATAGGAAATATTTTGATAGTGAGGACTGGCCAAAAGGACCAGGATTGAGTGCTGAAGCTACGAAATGGCTCGGTGATCAGAAGATTGCTGCCTTTGGTGTGGAAACAATGGCGCCCGGTGTTTCTGGGGTGTCTAACAGAGAAGTGCACCGCCTTTGTGGAGCGATGGGCTTTACCCATTATGAAAATATGATTAATCTGCACCTTTTAGTAGGCAGGGGCAGCTTTAAATTTATCGGGCTGCCGCTGAAGATTAGAGGAGGTACAGGATCACCAGTAAGGGCAGTGGCCGTTTTTGACTAAATAAATTGATTCGTCATTCTGGAAAATTTTGACTTGCCTTTTTATAAGTGAAATTTGTCCGAAATCTCTTTTGAAACTTTTACAGATCATGAAACTCCTAAGAACCGACTCAAAAAATACTGATTTCATTAACCTGGTAAGCCACCTGGATGCTGATCTGGCCATAAAGGATGGTGATGACCATGCTTTTTATGATCAATTCAATAAAATTGACAGTATTAAATATGCAGTCGTAGCTTATCAAAATGACCAACCCGTGGGGTGTGGTGCTATCAAAGAGTTTTCAAAAGAGGCTGTTGAAGTAAAGAGGATGTTTGTTTTACCCGAACACCGCGGTAGCGGTATAGCCTCTAAAATTTTAGCAGAATTGGAAGAATGGGCCCGCATGCTGGGTTATACTTCCTGTGTGTTAGAGACCGGACTGAAACAGGTAGAGGCATTGGCCCTCTATGAAAGAAGAGGTTATAAAAGAATACCCAACTATGGGCAGTATGCCGGAGTAGAGAATAGTTTATGTTTTGAGAAGAGGGTTTAACGGATCTTTCGATAAAAATTCCAGACTATAAATCTGGAATAGCTGAGGTCTAAGCGGGATGCTTAGACCAGAGAGGGGTTCTTTTCATGTTGAGTCTTATTTTTGCTTGTAGGTAATGGTTTAGTATTTAGTATACAATGTAGATCACTTGATGCTTTAAAAGGCTTTCAAACCTTTACCATTATGAATCTAGGCATACCTTCTGATTTCACCACTATCACGCCCGTTTAGTCCATGAAATGTTACCGGCAGGTATAAGTTTCAGTTGCCATTATACTCATTTTATCCTTCTAAAATGGAAAGTTTTTCACATTCTTATTAAACTATGTTATTTATTGATCTTAGAAAAATACTGTTGAGCCATCGAATGTGATCCTTCGATATTTACCATGCTGAGTACTTTAGTGAAGCATCTATTGGCCTCATTAAGCTTTCCTTCTATTTCGTTCAAATTTCCTAATATGGCATAGGCCAGGGGAGTACTATAGGACATTGTGCCACGTGTTTCATATTCATCAATAGCAAACTGAAGGTGCTTTCTTGCCAAATCATACTTTTTTTCATTTACGTATATTTCTCCTATCAGCACATGCCCGGTTGGGTCATAAGGATAGTGTTGAATATATGAATTAAGCTTATCAAGCCCTTGTTGTTTGTTCCCTGAGTAATATGCTTTTAGCCCTTCACTCAGCAAATTCAAGTGATTTACCTTGTCCGACCATCGGAGGATTTTATGATGAGGGTCAAATTGAACCAATTTGGGTTCAAAATCAATAAGGAAAGAAAACGAGGTAGTTGATTCTTCAATGTCGAGCTTTTTTGTGATTGTATTCAAATCGTTTGATAGTACGATCTCTGCATTAACCTTAAACACTTCCCTTAACTGATTGACCCTTCCTTCTACAAGATATCTACCATTTTCTGTTTTGGTCGCTTTGTACTGTAAAGCAAACTCTGGTGCACCTGCCTTATAAAACCACTGATCAAAGAAGTACCCTAAATCCTGATGGCTTTCCTCTTCCATAACTTCTCTTATTGCCTCAATATTCAAGCGTTTGTTAGCAGAATATTCAGCTATTATCCTTTTTATTCCCTTAATAAAAGTGGGGTATCCAACAGTCTCCATCAGCATAGCCATGATAAAGTGCGGCTTTAGGTAAGATATTACAGCATAGTCATGTGACCTTTCTTCATCATACACACCAATGGGGAAGTCATTGTTGCTATTGAACTGCCTAAAATAAAATTTTGCCGATTTAGAGAACATGCTACTTCCATTATTGATAAAATCCCACATAGAATTTTCACCGTAAAAATGTCGATAACAAAGTAATGCATTTACCTGCGCCATACCTTCTTCAAGGAGCTTGCCAGAATGTATATCACAATTGACCAGACCACCCCACCATATATGTCCTACCTCATGAGCAATAAGCGGGAACTCAAAAGTATCATCTCTCAATGTATGTGTGGGGTAATAGTTCAATCCTTGCCCGCCAGAACCGCCAAGACCTAACACTTTCTCCATCGGCACTTCAGAAATCCCATAACTATCGCAAGGAAAAACTCCATAAATCTGTATGAGGTACTCAATCATTTCTTTAGCCCTATCCGCATACATTTCCGCTTTTTCTAAAGATCCGTTAAGTAAATAGACATTTACTTGTATCCCATCAATCTCATTGCTGTAATGAACAAATTGGTTGGCATTAAAAGTGTAATCCATAGGGGTAGTCACCTTGTAGGTGTAGGTTGATTTACCATTATGCTCAATTTTTCCCTCGAAACGGCCTACTGATGCTACTGTTAATTCAGAAGGAACTGTGTATTGGAGCAATGCTTTTGCCTTAGACAACGTGCCATTTAGTTTGGGATACCAATCTGTTCCCCAGCTACCAAATACTCCTTCTTCACTGATATTTACTAAACCATAACCTAGTTCTTTAAACTCATTATAGAAGTACCCTGAATAATTGATAGTCAAAGACAGACTTTCCCCTTTTTTGAGCTCTCGCTTCCAGGGAATAATTACCGCAAGATCTTTGCGTTTAAATGAAATGGCATTGCCCTTAGCATCTTCAATTTTATCTATTTTTAAACCTCTGTTTAGCCAAAAAAGAATTGTCTTTTCACCATCCTCTACTATTTCAAGGTCAACTGCAGCCATCGCCTTCATGGTTCCTTCTTTGGGTGAGAATTCTGCCTCAATATGATGGTGCTTTCCTTTTAAATACACTCGTTCTTCCACTGCATCAATCACCCATTGATTATTAATTTGCTTCAAATTATAGGTCTTAAAACCAATATCTGTTTTTGTCCTACCATATTTCCAATATTGGGCTGTTTCCAATACTATTGCAGTAGCGGCCTTGTTATTTTCCGAATGGAGTATTGTATGAACATTCAAACTATATTCCAGGCTGTCTCGCTTAGCCAGATTGGTCAAATATCTTTTTTGTTCTTTATTCAAATTGGCCTTATCATGATTAAAGAAGGTTAGTGACTGGTCTATGTCACCGTTATTCACTGATTGCTCTAAATCACTCAACGTAGTTTTAACAATTTTGTCTTGTGCCGAAGCCAGCAATGATACAAGCATTATAATGACAAGCGAACTTATTTTTTTCATGGTATTTGAGTTTAGATAATGAGGGTTCAAATATCACTCAAGGTCAATTGCCAGTCGACCTAATAAAAAAGTCGAACCATTATTTTTAGATAAAATGGGTTCGACTTTTTATAATGCTACGTTCGACTTTTCTGTAACTGTCTATTTTACATACTCATTACGGTACTCAGTTGGAGTTTTGCCTACATACTTTTTAAAAGCTGTATTAAAAGAAGATTTTGAATTAAAACCTACGGAATATAGTATTTCCAGAATAGTCAATTGCCTATTCTCAGTATCTTTTAGCATTTTTTTTGCCCTTTCAATGCGGTATTCATTAGTAAATTCGAAGAAATTCTTGCCCATATATTTATTCAAGAAGTGTGACAATTCTGAGCTTGATAAACCAATTCCTTTCGAAAGTTCAAATATTGTCAAGGATGGATTCTGGTAAACTTCATGCGTGTCCATATATGCCTCCAGTTTTGATTTTATGGCCAGGTTTTGAGTATTATCTTCTGCTCGCATTGGTAACTCTTTGCTTTCCTCCCTTTCAGCAAGGTATTCTTTAAGCAATTTAATATTGACATCAACACCATTAAAAATATATGGCTGTGACAATGCCTTATATATAATCCAAATAAGAAATATAAGCGAGACTGATGCTGAGATATAAAAAACTACTTCATTGGAGAGGAGATGGAGACCAAAACGATTAATATTAAAAACCAATGTAGATAGTGCGTAGTAAACAAATACGATGGTAAGTTGTAACAACCACTTATAATCCCTCTTATTTTTTGTTGAGTAATTTTCTCTTACTATAGCTCTAAATCTTAAAATTATTTTGATAGATAGGATCATGTATATCAATCCTTGAATTCTCAATACATAATAAATCATACTAATAAACCAGGGCATATCACCACGATTAGTCATTATTTCCACTTTGGCTTCTGTAGATTGTAAATAATATTCAAAA
Source organism: Fulvivirga lutimaris (assembly GCF_009711525.1). GTDB lineage: Bacteria > Bacteroidota > Bacteroidia > Cytophagales > Cyclobacteriaceae > Fulvivirga > Fulvivirga lutimaris. The sequence goes on along the minus strand of NZ_SMLV01000426.1, from coordinate 37,994 downwards.
AGGAGAACTGCCAAAATCACCAAGAAGGGAGTGAAATGAATCAAATCCAGCCATTTTAGCTTAATTCCTTTGAAGGCAGTAGTCTTGATATAATAGTAAATGACAGGATACAATAACAATCCAAGGCAAGGGATTAATAAATATAAATTTGGGTTATCAAGATAAAATGACGACTGAACCAAAAGTGAATCAAGGCTTTCTAAGCCCATATAGAAAATAAAATAGCCGATGTAGATATTACTTGAACGCTCCTTTGTTTTATTGAAAAACAGATACAGCGAAAACAGCAGTGTTAATAAAAAAGTGAAAAAATTGTATAAATATTCTATTTCATTCATTTTATAATTCAAGAAAATATTGCCTTCAACTTGACGGTAACATCATGATAAAAAAAGCTATGTTATATCCATTATGTTTTTTATGAATATATAATATAAATTATTTTACATTGGTCTTAATTGTTTTCAAAAGTAATATGAAGGTAAATATTATATATTTTACTCCGTCAATCTAAGCTGGCCTGTGAATGACAGCTTATTAAAAAAACCACCCCGACATGCGGGGTGGTTTTCCTATTCTGATTAAAATACCTTATTGTTTTCTTAGATAGATATCGCCATTGTAGTTTTTCATAGTGATCTCCGGTCCGCCACCATTGATTTTGCCTCTCACCCAGTCGTCAAGATACACCTTGTAGGTGCCAGTTTTGCTGTCATTTTTCTTTACCGGATCAGACTTTACCATGCTCATCTCAAAACCTGAATAGATCTCACCTTGATTGGTCTTCATTTTTAAATCTCCCTTAAAGCTGGCCGGGAAGGTGATGTCCACATCACCATTATAAGTCTGGAATGACATAGGCGTATCAGGAGTTACTTTTAAAAGCTCTATGGTGATTTCACCATTGTAAGTGTCTGCGGATACTGAGCCAGAGATGCCTTTAGCGGAAATCTCGCCATTGTAGTTTTCTAAAATCACCTCGCCAGTAATGTTGTTTACATAAATGTCTCCACCATTATAAGTATCAAGGTTCAGATTAATGTTCTTAGGCACTTCAATGGTAAGGTTCAAACCTTTATTCCAGGAATCTGAATCTACAATTACCTGATTGTTGCTTTCACGTGCTTCAAGGTCTAATGAGCCACTGGAGATTTTTTGTAAACCGTTTTTAGAGCTGTTGCTTTTAGATTTCTCTTTAGACTCCATGGCTTCGTATTTTACCAGCACATCTTTTCTGTCGGTGCCCTGCACGGAGATAGAGCCTCTTTTAACATCCACCTTCAGGCTGCATGCAGCACCGGGGTTAGATAACGGAATAACTATTTCTCCTTTGTCCTGAGCAAATCCAACCACACTTGATAGTAGCACTATTGCTGTTAATGCTATTGATTTTATATTTTTCATCCTTCTATTTTTATTCGTTATTAAATGCTTTTTAGTAATTACAGATTTTGAGATTTGATACCTGTTTTCAGGTAGCGATAGTCTATTCTCAATTATTGGCTGTATGGCCTCCATACAATTAATTTTCTTTGACATAAACATCCCCGTTAAAGGTTTCAAAATCGAGGTAGATACCGCCATTGCGCACCCGCATCATAGTTTTTCCATCCAGCTTATAGGCAATGCCTTTACCTTTACTGGCTTTCTCCATTTTTAGCTGTGAAGGCATCTGCTCTAGCGACTGCACATTAGTGTAGAACTCACCATTGAAGCTTTTAAAGCTCATATCTGCAGACAGCCCTGGTAGATAGTTGGCATTGATGTCACCATTGAGACTATAGAAGCGACCATCCTTCTTAGGGTTATTGGTAAAGTTTAAAGTCACATCGCCATTGATGGTATTGGCATAAGTAGCATCGGCCACTTTATTCAAAGCAATGGAGCCGTTAACGTTCCAAGCTTTTACCTCTCCGGAAACATTGCCCACTATGATGTCACCATCATTGATTGTAGAAACCATCAGGCTGGTATTTTTCGGCACTTTGACTTTATAGTCAATTTTGTACTTGAAATTTTCTCTGCAACCGTCATTCTGTCTTGACCAGTGGTAGTCCCACCCACCTTTGCTCTGGCTTCTGTCAAAAGCTTGGGTAAATGGGCAGCACGGCTGAGAACCGTAAACGATAAGTGTGTCCATCAATTCAATCATACTTACCTGAACTGCTTTTCTTCCTTCTTCTAAACGGGCATCAGATTTAGCTACAATCTTTTTGTAAGCTTCAATTTGAATAGTAGCTCCATCATAACCTTCTACTTCTATATCCCCATTGATATTGGCGATATAAAGCACATTGGTGCTGCTGGGTTTTTCAAATTTTAACTCCTTTTTTACCGTTTCGGTGTGTTGCTGGGCCTGAAGACCGCAGGCCGAAGCTAACATAATACTGAGTGTTGTTATTGTTTTCATTTTATTTTGAGTTGTTATTGTTTTAAATCAATTGTTGCATTTTAGTTTTTATCGCCTCCTGAACTTCCTTTGGCGTATTGTCTTCTTCCCACAATTCTCTAAAGGCATCTGGTGCTTCTTTGGCTTCCATAGCCACCATCAGTTCTGCTAAAGCCAGCTGCACTAAAGGTGAGTCCTGATATTGGATCGAAGCAATGATCTCCTTCCTCACAGTCGGCATATTGGTGTATTTAGCCAATGCCTCAATAGCCGCCATGCGCACATTGTTATTCTCATCTGTTCTTAGTGTATTAATTAGCGCGGCAGCCACTTTATCACTGGTATCTGGCATGTCAGAGGTTAGGCTTACCGCCTTTAACCGCTCGGTCGTAGATTGCTTCTCCAACATGGAGAGCATCATCATTTCTTTCATCTCCTGCACTTCAGCAGTTAAAGTGCTTATGTTGTTTGATGATGGTTTGTTAATTAAATAACCAGCTATTAGTCCGATAGCTAGAATTACAAAACTATAAGCCCACTGCCATTGACTCTGGCGAATGCTGTTCCACCACTCGATAATAGACAAAGTAGGTTTAGCATTGATTTTCGATTTTTCATCAGCCAACATGCTGTAAAACCCTTCATCCATTTTTTTACCGGGTTCCGGAGTAGGAATAGCCTCAAGGTTTTGATTAAAATGCAGCTCATCAAGGCTCAATTCTCCGGTAGCAATCATTTCTTCCAAAGCCAGTTCTTCCTTATCACTCAGCCTGCCTGAGTTGAACTTTTCGATCAATATTTTTATATCCTGATTTTCCATTATTCTGTCATTTCTAATGCCTCGTACTGTTTTTTTAGCGCCTGCATGGCTCTGAATACTTTCACCTTGATCGCACTTTCGGTGCTGTCATAGAGTTCACCTATTTCCCTGTACTTCATGCTCTTCAATTTGCTAAGGGTTAGTAATTCCCTTTTATCCTTATCAAGCATTGTCAATGCTCTTTCCATTTGTGTGAGCTGCTCTTCTTTAGCATGTATTCCCGTTTCCATTTCGGGAAGCTCATTATGCTCGTCTTCAATATCATCGGTATAATTTTTATGCTTCTTATGGTGGTCAGTATTCACATTGCGTGCAATATGAAACACCCAGGTTTTAAATTTACCGTCACCTCTAAAGCTGTGTTTATACTTAATCACTCTCATAAATACCGCCTGCACTAAATCTTCCGCTAGCATCTTATCATTATTCATATGATAGAAATAGCCAAATAGTGGCCGCTTGTAGCGTTCGTATAACAAGCCCAAATGGTCTAATTCACCTGTCTTGACTTTCAACATTAAGGCATTGTCGCCAATACTTTCCAATACTTTTTTTATTCTGGGTTCGAAGGGGAAACTGCGTAACCCCAAAATGGTTACACTGATAATTTAAATATTTTTTCCGTCAGTTACTATTTGTTGGTTTGAGAGGTAAATGGTTTATATAACCAATTGACCATTGGTAAAATATTCACGAGCAGTCACCCATATTGGGTTATTTTTGTTTTCGTGTATAGAATTGCTTTTCTCCTCTTTATTATAAGCTTCGGACAAGTAAAAGCTCAAGATGGCGGCTACTTTGTAAAAAAGAGCACTCAAAAGATTGTGCTTGATGGGGTTTTGGATGAAGCTGACTGGCAGCAAGCTCAGGTGCTTACCAATTTTATGCAGCAGTTCCCTACCGATTCTTTGAAAGCTGAGTCGCAAACGGAAGTAAGGATTACTTATGATGATCAGTATATTTACTTCTCCGGTAAAATGTATGCACAAAAAAAGGACAGGACTTACGTGACTCCATCTTTAAGAAGGGATTTCAGAGGAGCTGCTAATGACGCCCTTGTCTTTACCATTGATACATTCTTAGATAATACCAATGCCTTTCAGTTTGGTGTAAACCCTTTTGGAGTGCAGCGGGAAGGTTTACTTTCTAACGGTGGAACCAGAGGTGACGATCTGGACTTATCATGGGATAATAAGTGGAAGGTAGAGGCCAAACAATATGAAGGTTATTGGATAGCAGAAGGAGCCATTCCTTTTAAAAGCTTACGATATAAAAAGGATGCAAGTAAGTGGAATATTAAATTTTACAGGGTGGATAGTGAAACGGGTGAACGATCAGTGTCAGCCGCCACACCGCAGAATTTCAGAATTTTTTCTTTGGCATTTATGAATCGATTGGTTTTTGACAAACCACTAAAAAAGCCATCTACCAATGTAGTGTTGATACCATACGTAGCCAGCGGCATTAATAGGGACTTTGATGATCCTGAACAAAACGAAGCGCAGAGCAATGTGTCTGTTGGCGGTGATGCCAAGATTGGTATTGGCCCCTCTCTGAATCTGGACCTAACCATCAACCCTGATTTCTCTCAGGTGGAGGTAGATCAGCAGGTGACAAACTTAGATCGATTTGAGATTTTCTTCCCGGAAAAACGGCAGTTCTTTTTAGAAAATGCTGATCTCTTTGCTGAATTTGGACACCCACTGTCACGACCATTTTTCTCAAGAAGGATAGGAGTAGCCATCGACACTTCCACAGGTCAAAATATCCAAAACAAAATCCATTTTGGCGCCAGACTGAGTGGCAAACTAGATAATAATTGGCGTATTGGCGTTTTGAACATGCAGGCTGCAAAAGAAGAGGATATCAACTTGCCAAGTACGAATTACACGGTGGCAGCCTTGCAAAGAAAGGTTTTTGGTAGGTCTAACATTGGAGCAATATTTGTAAACCGTCAGGTGGTAGAAGATAGCACAGGTGAATTTTCTATAGATAAGAATAACTACTCAAGGGTGTTGGGTATAGATTATAACCTTGCATCGATGGATAATAAGTGGACGGGCAAGATTTTCTATCATCGGGAGTTTGATCAAGATGGGGGTGATGGTAATTTTTCTCATGCTGCCTATATCCTTTATAATTCAAAAACCTGGACATTTAGCTATGCTCAGGTTTTAGTTGGTGATGAGTATGACGCCCATGTGGGTTACGCACCTAGGAATGATTTTTTTAGAATTAACCCTGAAATTGGCCATAACTTTTTCCCAAAATCAAGTTGGATTAATCAGCATAGTATAACAGCAGATGCAGAATACTTTTGGAAACAAGGTAAAAAAACCGATCACAGATACTCCACTAACTATAACATCCAACTTCAAAATACAGGAAGTATTCAACTGTCTGTAAATCAACGCTATACATTTTTGTTTGAACCATTTGATCCAACACGTACAGAAGGAATAGAATTAGCAGCGGGTACTGATTATACCTACAATTCATTTGAGTTCAATTATCAATCTGATTTTAGAAGGAAAATAGGCTATTCCCTGGGAGGTTACATAGGTGAATACTTTAACGGGAGTCGGTATAATTTAAGAAGCGATATTAATATGAGATTTCAGCCTTATGGAGCCTTAGCATTAACTGTAAACTATAATAAGATTGAGCTTCCCGCTCCCTATAATAGTGCTGATCTGTTTTTAATAGGACCCAGGTTTGATCTTACCATGACTAAGAAGCTCTTCCTTACGACATTCGTGCAATACAACAGCCAGATTGAGAATGTTAATATCAATGCAAGGCTACAATGGCGATTTAAACCGGTTTCAGATATATTCTTAGTGTATACTGACAATTATGGCACTGAAGATCAGTTTGGAGAAACAAGCTTTATTAAGAAGAATAGAGCACTGGTTTTTAAGATTACCTATTGGTTAAATCTATAAAATACCAATAACTAAAAACCCCAGATAGGTGCCTATGGCATTGCCCAGCGTGCCGACCAGTATGGCTGGCAAGATTAGTTCTTTACGATTAAAGGTTTCAGCAAGCGCCATAGCGGTGGTGCCACCACCAACATTTGCCTGGCTTGATATAGCCACCATTTCCCAGTCTCTGTAGACAAGACCTCCAATAATAATACTAATAGTGCCATGAAGAAAAACAGCCAGTGACGTGAATATTAGAAGCGTTATTCCAACCTGCTGAAGCTCAATAACTGAGCTTATTTCACAATATGCACCAATGACCGCCAGGAATATATACACCAGGTAAAGCCCCAGCGTGTGACTGCCATTAAGGCTTTTGATGAATTTGGTTTGTGCTAAAAGAATCCCAAAAGTGGATAGTACTAGAATCGAGGGAATACTTGGGAGCAATTCTGCTGTCAGTTCTGAAACATAATAAGCCGCTACTCCTAAGAAGATGAGCCACATAAATGAGCGCATATCCATTTGGTCGATATCGCTTAAGCTGGATTTATGTTCTTTTACTTTTACTTTTTTATCCATCCAAAATCTCCTGAGAAGGGTAGGGATGGTAAGGGTAATTATTATCCATATGGTAGTGACAACATTATCAACCGCTATGGTGCCGGCATATAAAATTCCTTTTTCCTGAAAGTCATACTCCAAGGCAACGGCATTAAAATTGACACTTCCTCCGGTGTATGTGCCTGTTAACATTCCTGCTACGGTACTGGCATCAGCGCCTAATGTATTTTGTGGTGACACAATATACCAAGACAATAATATGCCTATGGTTGTAGCAAATGACCCGATGAGGAATAGGATGATCATGGGTGCACCAGCCTTTTTCAGTGAAGTGAGGTTGACCTGAAGCAATAGATAAAAGATTGAAATTGGTGCCAGATAGGTAAATATCCCACTATACAGGTCGATACTATTAGAAGCTGAAGGTATAAGGTTGAGATTGGCGATTACAGCGGTAAAGATGATGACCAGCAATGCCGCTCCGAATTTTTCACCAAACTTTGTGTTGCCAGCATACACAGAAAGTATTACCATCAAACACAAAACCCCGAGTACATATATTGGATTTTCAATAAATGACATAGGGTAAAGGTATTGTTTTTTTATTGATCAGCTCATTTGCTAAAATCAACTCACACCATTTATAGAAATTTCTGTAAATGCTTTTTAAAATATTTAGCACTTGTAGCCACACTGTCCATAGAGCTTTTCTCAAAATTTCCGCCTTGCTCTAGGTAGTAAAATTCTAATCCCGATTTTTCTGGGTCGGGCAGTATATCAACATAATTAATGGAACCATTACCCAATTCAGAGTAATCTCGACTAACTTTATCCATGTCTTTAATGTGCCACATAACATAACGGCCTGGATGCTTGTCAACCAGTTCTTTAGGAGTAGTGTTTGACGAGTGCATTACCCAATACATATCCATTTGTAGTTTGACCAGATCCGAATCTGTCTCATTAAGAATGATATCATATCCATTATCGCCATTGTGATCTTCAAATTCAAAACCATGATTGTGATAAGCAAAACCCAAACCCGAGGCTGTCACCTGCTCACCAATGATGTTAAGCAGCTTGGCCATCAGTTTGAAATTATCCATTGTCCTTTGCTCGGGAGCTATCCATGGCCAGGTGATATATGGTGAGTTTAAAGCGTGGGCACCTTCAATACATAAGTCAACAAATCGCTTTAATTCATCTTCGGATTTATCAAGATAAGGTGAAAACCCATAATGCCCACTGGTTACGGACAGTTCAAGATCATCAAGAATTGATTTAAACTCAGCCGATTTGTACCCATAGAAAGTGCCTTTTTCACTATCAAAACCATAAGCTTCAAAATCTTCATAGCCCATAGCTTTTACTGCCTTGAGAGTAGCGAGAGGATTTGCAGCCATGGCATCACGAATGGTGTATAGCTGCAAGCCCATTTTGTACTTTGGTTTCTCCATCATTGAGAAAGTTGGCAATGGTAGCAATGCTGCGGCTCCAATAAGACTGGTTCTTTGGATAAAGTCTCTTCTGTTCATGGTGTTACATTTAGCAATTGTCTTTTACTTCCTAAACCCCACCAACATAGAAAGTCTTGGTACTTTTACAGTTCCTTTTACCTTCTCAATGCCTTTTTCATTGAAGTAGTCACCTTTAACAGCAACGCTCCATTCTCCAGGTACATTTACAGAAACCTCTTCTTCATTCGCATTGTAGATCACCAATATATCTTTCCAACTATCACCATTGGCATTATCGCTAATAGTATGGGCTACAATTCCAGGTTCTGTTTTAAAGAAAGCCAAATGTTCTCTTACCAACTCGCCAGTTGGCATAAAGAAGGCGGGATGATTTTTACGAAGAGCAATAAGGTTTTTATAATATTCGAAAACTGATTTGTTGTCAGACTTCCAGTTCCAGTCAATTTTGTTGACACTATCGGGTAGGTTGTAGGAGTTATGCTCACCACCTTTGGTTCTTAATAGCTCTGAGCCAGCGTGTAAAAAGGACATCCCTTGGGAGGTCAATACAATAGCATTGGCCAATTTATCCATCTCAATAATATCCTCTTCGCTAGTCTCAGGTTTAGAGATTTTTAGCTTGTCATAAATGGTATGGTTGTCATGGCAAGACACATACGACACTGCCTGCCACGGCTCTGTTGTCCATGCGGCATCAGAATAGTTGACAGCTTTATAATCAATTTGTGGATGTTCGATGGAACCAACTACACCAAACTTAATAGATTCTTCCATTCCTGCTTTACCACTGACAAAGCCAGTATCTTTATCATCAAATACAGATCCTTTTAAGCCATCTCTCAGGTCATCACTAAAAGCACTGATCAAAGGCATTTCATATGTGTATTTTTTCAACGCACGACTTGGCTCTGGAAGGGGAGAGTCTCCGGCAGTCCAACCTTCTCCATAAATGAAGATATTAGGATTCACCTTTCTAACAGCTTCTGCAACAGCATTCATGGTCTCAATGTCGTGGATACCCATCAGATCAAAGCGGAAGCCATCTAAATGGTATTCCTTAGCCCAATATAAAATAGACTCGATGATAAATTTGCGCATCATCGGTCGGTCTGAGGCTGTTTCATTACCACAGGCCGAGGCGTCAGACCATTTTCCGTCTTCCCATTGTCTGTAGTAATAGCCGGGTGCCTCAAGGTTGAAATTGGAGTTCTCTGTTCTTCCGGTGTGGTTGTATACTACATCCAATATTACTCCGATACCATTATCATGAAAACCTTTGACCATTTCCTTAAATTCTTTAATGCGCACTTCAGCATTGAAAGGGTCAGTAGCGAAGGAGCCTTCTGGCACATTGTAGTTTTGAGGATCATAGCCCCAGTTAAACTGCGGGCTGTCCAGCTGATCTTCTTTGATAGAGTAATTATCAAATGAAGGAAGCAAGTGAACGTGCGTTGCTCCGAGTTCAGAAATATGGTCAATACCAGTTTTTACACTATCCGGACCAATGGTGCCTTTTTCAACCAATCCGATGAACTTGCCTGGGTGTGACGATCCACTGCTTTTATCGATTGTAATGTCTCTAACATGCAGTTCATAAATAATCGCTTCATTGGGCTTTTTGATCGCAGGACCTTTATCATTACCCCAACTGTCAGGGTTGGTCTTGTTCAAGTCAACCACCATAGCGCGCATACCGTTCACGCCAACGGCTTGAGCATAAATGCCAGGAGTTTCTTCCAACCATTGTCCATCTGCTTTCACCTGATAAGTGTAATACTGCCCATGCAAATCACCCTCAACTGAAATTTCCCATAAGCCATCAGTATTTCTTTCCATCGGTTGGGTTGCTGTAGCCTCACCACCATCACCTTTATCATAAAATAAAAGACTGACTTCTTCTGCCGCTGGTGACCACAGCTTAAACGTTGTCTTAGAAGTTGAGTACTCTGGCCATAGATCAGTTTCTGTTATGGACGGGTATTCGGTATATGAATTATACTTCGGAGTTTCTTTTTTGCATGAGATAGCCATGAGTGCTAATGATAAGCATATCAATTTGATTTTCATAGAGCTGTAGATTGAATGAAGTGATTAGTGTTTTTAAAATTTAACACTAACTGGTTTTACATCAAAACCTTTTGTTCTTAAAAGCTGGATCAGGCTTACGCTACCCATTAGGTATGGCGCACCCAATGCAACGAAAGTTGGTTTGTCGCGCATCAATTTTTCTATTTTAGGAAGCCATTCCAGTGCTCTTGAATCGTAATAAACAGTTTTAAAAGCCTGGCTCTCATTGGTAGCCTTAAAGGTTTCGTTCTTTACAAATTCCAGATCCTGATCATTGATATAAGCATCTACCATTTTTTGGTAATCATTGATATGCTCGTAAAAGTTGGTGACAGTATATTTTAACGCCTCCACCTGATCTTCAATCGGAAATTTTTGAAATGCATCTATCTCTTCCTGAATTGTACCCAATGATTCTGTCTTTAGCTTGTTGTTGTGCGCCACATCATGAAGTACTTGTTCTGTATAAACTATGTTTTCCTTAAGATGGAGTGCGGCAGTGGTGGTTACTAAAATGATAGGCTGTAATCTGCTATAAAAATCATGATAGGCATGCTCTTTTACCTCTAAATCCAGAAGCATGAGCAAACGAAGTTGATTTAACTCATCATCGGTTAAATAATCATTGATCCAACCATTATTAGGGATTTTTACGGCTTCAGTAAATTTCTTTTGTGTCTTTTTGTTATTGTCTGTTTTAGTAACAAATACCTCGCATTTAGACATAACTTCCTTGACTTTAGAAGGCACTTTAAACTGATCTGCAGGCAGAAAGTTGACAATTCCCATCAGGTAAGATGATTGTTCCAGCCCGTTGCCGGAAACTTCATAAAGAATGGATTTTTCAGTTTGGCTGTAACCTGTTATACAGCTAAGGGTGAGTAATAATGTAAAAAGCCTGGACAACATGATTTTAGTATTGTTTTAATGCAATATAATCATGATGATGATTAAGCTGAAATACGGAAAGGTATATTTAGCGGTAATGTAATTTTTTACCTTAAATAGTACTTTTTAACTCATTAGCTCATAGGCACTTCTGTAATACCCATTCTCATTAACATAATCGAGAAAGGCGGCATAGAAAGGGTTTTGCCCAATGGTGCCACTATCACCTATCAATACCAGTTTTTTTCTGGCTCGGGTTATAGCCACATTCATCCTTCTGGTATCTGATAGAAAACCGATTTCCCCTCTTTCATTAGAACGCACCAGACTGATGTAAATGATATCTCGTTCCTGACCCTGAAAAGCATCAATGGTATTGACTACGACTTTTTTATTTAATACTTCTGGAACAGCACCTTCTGCGGCAAATCGTTCTTTTAATCTGGTGACTTGAGCCTTGTAAGGGGAGATAATACCAATATTGTCAACATCTTTCAGGTGATCCATGGCATCCAGATTTTCTATATAAAGGTTGAAATGCTTTTGCAGCAAATTGGCTTCCTCATCATTGTAACTGCTGCGCGTCTCAGGATCTACATTTTCAAAAAAACCTGTGCCAGCGGTATCAATAAATTCAATGGGGGTGTCACCCTGAAAAACTGTCCAATGTGCTACTGAAGCATTGGCTTTGAGCTCATTTTTATAGAAGTAATTACTGGAGAACTGCATGATGGCCTCATTCATCCGGTATTGCTCTTTCAGCATTACATCGGCCTTGTTGCCATTAATAGCTTTCTCAAATAAGGTGACTTCCAATCCGGCTTTGGCCGCTTCATAAGATTTGATGGTAGGGGGAAGTTGAAAATGATCTCCTGCAAAAATCACCCTGCCTGCTTTTAGTACCGGTATCCAGGAGGCCGGTTCTAATGCCTGTCCGGCCTCATCAATAAAGGCAGTTTTGAATTTGATGCCTTTGATATTGTAGTTGTTGGCAGCCACCAAGGTGCAGGCTATTACCTGAGCTTTGTCTATAATATCGTTGGTAATGTAATAGTTAAGTTGATCAGCAGCATCTTTGAGCTGATGCGCTTCATCATATAAAAGCTTACGTTGTTCACGCTCGGCATAACCGAAGGAGCGCTTGTATTTTTTTGCCATACTAAAAAACTCCTCGGCCTTTTTACGCATGCCTTTCAAATCTTTGAAGTCAGGATGATTAGCAACTCGTGCATCCAGGGTTTTGCCTAGCATTTCTTCCGTTACTCTAGCGGGGTGGCCAATACGTAGCACGTTAATATCTCTATCACTTAGCTTTTCTACCAAAAGGTCAACAGCGGCATTACTGGGTGCACAAACTAAAATCTGCTTTTCCGTTTTTAGCGTTTGAAGGATGGACTCAATGATTGTTGTGGTCTTTCCTGTGCCGGGAGGGCCATGGATGATCGCCACATCATGAGCGTTGAGCACTTTGTTAAGGGCATCATTCTGACTTGGATTAAGCCCTGGAATGTTGATTGGTGCTGCTTCATCAAATTGTGCCTGCTTGTCACCAAGTAATACATTTTTTAGATGCTTTACTCTAAAATCTTCTGTTTTGATCAGTTGCTTAATGGTACGCTCCATCTCGCGATAGCTGTTTTCATCAAAGAGTAGCTGTACACCTAACTTTCCATCACGAATCCAGCTGGGTTTGTCGTCACTGTTGAGCGTGATCATCATATGCGATTCTCCTGCTGAATTGACCACACCAGTGATGGCTTCTGAAGTTTCGTCATTGCCCTGTGCATTGGAGAAGAAACTGACCAACTTGCCCGACTGAAACATGTGCGACTCACGGTGCTCTGGCGGACGAGATACTCTTAAAATAGGCCTTTCACCAGCATCAAAATCTGTTTTTTCTACGTGTACCGGATACCAACAAACTCCTTGTCGCCTGCGTTCATTGTAAGAAGTACTGGTCATTTTGAGCTTGTAATGCTCGAGATCAGCATCCTTTTCTTTTTTGAGGAGGGTAAGTAGTTTTTTGAGTTGTTCGTCTATTTGCTGCACCGTGCTATCTTCAATAAAAGGGCGAAGATAAATAACTTATTGCGACTCGCAGAAATAATGAAATTTTTATGTGATAATGGGAATCTTATCTATCTCATAAGGTGTTTACTAAATGTAAATTATAAAGTATGTCAAAGTTTAGTGAACTGATTAATAGTGACCAACCTGTGTTGGTCGATTTTTTTGCCACCTGGTGTGGTCCATGTAAAATGATGGCGCCAATGCTAGATGAGCTCAAAGGTGAGATAGGTGATAAGGCCAGAATAGTGAAGGTGGATGTAGATAAAAATCAGGCTGCTGCAGCTAAGTATAATGTGCGCGGTGTACCTACATTAATATTATTCAAAAACGGCCAGATCAAATGGCAGCAGTCAGGTGTGGTTCAACCAGCACAGCTTAAGCAGGTGATAGAGCAATATGGGTGAGCTTTAAGCTCACCTTTTTTATTGAAACACTACAGGTAAATCGGACTGTGGTATGCTCACAATTAAATAGGGTTGGGTGATTACTGTAATGGCAGCGCCCTCGAAAGCCTGAGAAGTGATTTCAGCAACGATCCGTTGACTTTCCTGAGTGAGATTCAGTTCTAATGAATAACCTCCAGTACTCTTGATATCATCAAAAATTGCAATTATTTGATGAGTGCTAAAATCGATATCGGTTTCCGAGAAGTTATCAGTTTCAGTATTCACAGTATTCATCTTGCTGATGATTTGGTTCCAATCATCCACATTATTAATTAGCAGATTTTGTTTTGAGATATTTTCTTCTCCATTACCATAAAGGTTGCCTTGTCCTATTATAATAGGTTCAATAGCTGTCGTAAATGTTTCAAGTTGAGGATCGCCATCTGTACTGCACCCAGACAGTACAAGTAAAAGTGCGAAGGAAGCTAAGAGTTTTTTCATGATGTATAAAATGGTCTGTCTCTAAGACACCGAATTCGTCTTAGAGGTTGGAAGGCTTTGGATAGATTTTATTGTTGACCCGTGAAAAAATTACTTCAACTTCCTTTCTTCCAGAAGCCTTTCTAGCTCTTTACGTTTCGCCTTATTTTTATTGGCTATGGGTATATATACCAAAGGAAGAAAAGTGAGTAAACCAAAACCGTTGGCGACCGAACTGTAAATTGCTATCCCAGTCAAAACACCAAATATGGTTGAATCGTAAACTTTTGTGGGCTTCATGTTTTTTGCCTCTTGCAATAATTCTTGATCGGTCAATTCTGATAGTTCTACTTGCTTCATTTTACTACTGTCTTATAGGTTGTTGGTTTTACAACTAAGAATATCTAAACCTTATTTTTCCGCTCACTTGTAATCAGTAGGAAATGCCTTCAGTACCTCTCTCGTCAAATCCCAGCGGTCAAAACCTTGTCTGCCATAGTCTAAGCCTCTTCTAACAATTACCAGGTCATGTGATGGAACCACAATCACAAACTGACCTCTGTTACCAGCAGTTGAATAGGCATCTTTTGGTACATCATTACGATCATCTGGAACCAGCCACCATTGTCCTCCATAGAAGTTACCCCTATCCGCAGTAGAAGGTGCTGGAGTTCTCACAAAGTCTATCCACTTTTCAGAAAGGAGTCTTTCTCCATTCCACATTCCGTTTTGTTGGTAAAGCATACCAAACCTGGCAAGGTCACGAGCATTGGTGTATACTTGACTGCTCAATATGAAATCACCAAACCTGTCGGTGCTAATAAAAGTGTTACGCATACCGATTTTGTCAAACAAAGCGGTTCTTGGAAATTGTAAATAGGTTTCATCATTACCAAGTGTGTTCTTCATGGCCAGCACCCCAAGAATGGTATCATAGTTCTCATAGTCCCAAAAGGTGCCAGGCTTTCTGATCAGACCTCTGTTTCTGGCTCCATTTACAGAGCTTGCTCCTGCCCAATAGGCCAATCCTGACCCTGTGGCATATTCCATACCTCTGCTATCTACAGTATACAGTCCGCTGGACATGTTCAGCACATTTCTTAAAGTTATTTCAGAACGAGGATCATTGTCAGCGGTAACTTCTTTGGGTAGCCATTCTAAACCAAGTGGCGTATCTAAATCCATCTTCCCCTGATCGGCCAGCATGCCTATCAAAGTCACGGCAATACTCTTAGCAGTGGACCAGGTACGCGTTTTAGTGTTCATATCCACACCATCAGCATAACGTTCATGAATGATCTGGCCTTTATGAACTACCATTAAGCTAAGTGTAACCTGCTCTGGAGATTCTCTTTCAAAAGACCAATTGGAAGCTGCTGTCAACAAATCCTTATCAATATATTTTGGCAGCTTTTGCTTTTTTACCAAATCACCTTCCGGCCATGGTATGGAAGCTGCATCTCCTGAAAGTGGAGACAGGGTTTGAAAAGGCAGATCATCAATGATTTCAAATGTCTGGTCTGGGGCCAGAATAACGCAGCCAATGCCTTCTCTGTAAGCAGCTCTCATATTGGGTGTATTTTCGGTAGTACCGATGGTCACTGTTTTATTATTCCAGTCTATCAAATAATCTCCACCTTCAGCAGTGCCTATGGGTGCTTTAAGGTATTTAAGCTCCTGATCGTACACTTGCTCAAGAGTACGGTCTGAAGTGAACAGTCCATTGCAGGTGAGTATGGCCTGTACGCCATACTGAATCATTTCCCGGTTTGCTTGATTGTAATCATAAGTCTCTTTCTGCTGGGCAGAAACAAGGGAGGTGCATAATGCGAGTATTGAAGTTAGTAGAGATAGCTTTTTCATAATCCTTAAAAGTAGGGATTAAAGAGAATTATAGACTAACCGCTGGTGTAGCTTTTTAGATAGTTACATTGTGCTCTTCGGAATTTGCAATTCCGAAGCTTGGATTGTAGGATTTTTAATTCTTATTGAAACATTGGACCAATGACCCTCTGATAATAATTCCGGATTAAGAATATGGAATAGTTGAATGAGATAATACCCACCTCGCCACAATATCAATAACCATTCTTAATCAAGTCATTATTAATGACTTATATTAACAGCGGTTTTCCATACTTCGCATTTTTTATTCATCTTTAGCCAAACATTCCTTATTAAGACTAAACCGACCCTTAATTGATATGAAATCACTTTTCTCATTTTCTTTTTTATTGCTTGCAGCAGGCCTGTGCTTTGGCCAGGTAACTCCACAATGGATCCGCTATCAGGTCATTTCTCCAGATGGTAAAAATATCGTATTTACCTACAAAGGTGACCTATTCAGGGTCTCAGCTTCCGGTGGAGATGCTCTTCAACTTACCTTTCATAAGGCACATGATTATATGCCTGTCTGGAGTAAGGATGGTAAGTCCATCGCCTTTGCATCTGACCGTTATGGTAATTTCGATGTTTACGTAATGGATGCTTTGGGTGGCCCTGCAACGCGCCTTACTTTCCATAGCAATGATGAAAAGCCTTATAGCTTTTCTGCAGATGATAAGTCAGTGATTTTTGGTGGAGTACGTCAGGATTTAGCCGAGCATCGCCAGTTCCCAACGGGATCACAACCAGAATTGTACAAGGTGCCCACGAAAGGAGGGCGGGTAGATCAGGTTTTCACCATACCTGCTGAGTTCGTACAAGTGAGTAAAGATGGTAAAACTATGATTTATCATGATAAAAAAGGTGGTGAAAATGAATGGCGCAAGCACCATGTTTCTTCTATCACCAGAGATATTTGGAAGTACGATGCAACAACAGATGAGCATAAAATGATCACTTCCTTTAATGGTGAAGATCGTCAGCCAGTTTTTAATGGTGCTGAAGACCAGATCTACTATCTGAGTGAGAAGAGCGGTAATTTTAATGTACAT
This sequence comes from Fulvivirga lutimaris, assembly GCF_009711525.1. Taxonomy (GTDB): domain Bacteria; phylum Bacteroidota; class Bacteroidia; order Cytophagales; family Cyclobacteriaceae; genus Fulvivirga; species Fulvivirga lutimaris. Next base: position 20,989 of record NZ_SMLV01000426.1, on the reverse strand, counting down.
AAGCTGGCATTAGCTAACCCTGCTCAGGACACCCAGCTGACTCAGTTCAAAACGCACCCTGTCCGCTTTTTAAGCATTGGTAATGGGGTGCTTTCTTTTGGTTATGATGGTGAACTCTACACCATGAAAGAGGGAGAAGAGCCTAAAAAAGTACTGGTGAATATCAGAACTCAGGCTAAAGATAATTCAGATAGTTTTATCAGCATCAGAGATGGGGTCCAGGAGATGGAGGTTTCGCCCAATGGTAAAGAAATAGCCTTTATTGCCCGAGGTGAGGTGTTTGTGACTTCAGTAGATGGTTCGCTGACCAAAAGAATTACCAATACTCCCGAGCAGGAGAGCTTTGTGACTTTCACCCCTGATGGTAAGGGTGTGGTTTATGCCAGTGAGCGAAAAGGCAAATGGAATATCTATAAAACTGAAAAGGTAAGGTCAGAAGAGCCATTTTTCTATGCGTCTACCTTGTTAAAGGAAACTAGCCTTATTGAAAATGCAACAGATAGTTATTTGCCTTCTTACTCGCCTGATGGCAAGAAGCTAGCCTATATAGCAGGACGAAAAACCTTAAAAATTCGTGATGTCGCATCTGGTAGTGAAATTGACCTGATGACACCAAAGGACCTTTTCACTATGGGTGATGGTGATAAATATTTTACATGGAGTCCTGATAGCAAATGGCTATTGATGGGTTGGAGTAAAACATTGAGTAATAGTGAGGTGATGCTACTTGCTGCTGATGGCAGCAAAAAGCAAAATCTGACCGAGAGTGGTTATTATGATAATGCACCTAAATGGGCTAATGAAGGCAAGCAGATGATTTGGTTTAGTAACAGAAATGGACTGAAGAGTTATGCCACCAGCGGAAGAAGCGAAGATGATGTTTATACGATGTTTTTCACTCAGGAAGCTTATGATAAATTTAAGATGTCAGAAGAAGATTATAAACTGATGAAGGCCATTGAGGAGGCTCAAAAGGAGGATAAAAAAGAAGATGAGTCTACAGACAAGAAAGGAAAAAAGGGCAAAGATGAAGATAAACCTAAAGATGAAGTAAAGCCTTTGAAATTTGATTGGGAAGGTTTAGAAGATAGAAAAGAAAGAATCACTACGCACTCCAGCAGATTGGGAGATGCGGTGTTATCCAAAGATGGGGAGAAGCTGTATTACCTGGCAACGTTTGAAGACAAGGCTAACTTATGGGAAACTAATTTACGTACTCGTGAGACCAAAATAAGTATCAAACTCAATGCACGAGGCGGTAGCCTTGTTTGGGATAAGAAGATGGAAAACCTGTATCTACTTTCAGGAGGTAACATCTCTAAATTAGACGTTAGCGGAGGCAAATCTGAGGGCATCAAGATCGCGGGCGATATGTACTTTGATAAGGATGCAGAAAGAGCGAGCATGTTCGAACACATTTACATTCGTACCAAAAACATCTTTTATGAGCCAACATTCCATGGTAATAACTGGGACAGCCTTTATGTGCAGTATAAAAAGTATTTACCGCATTTGGGTAATTCCTATGAGTTCACAGAGATGGTCTCTGAGATGTTGGGAGAGTTGAACTGTTCGCATACAGGAGCTGGCAACAGAGGCAATAATAGGAATGGGGATGAAACAGCCTCATTAGGGATATTTATGGATTATGATTACACAGGGGGTGGTATCAGAATAACTGAGGTAATAAAAGGCGGACCCTTGGATAAAGCCTCGTTAGATATTAAAGCTGGTATGATTATCAAGTCTATTGATGGAGAAGTGATATCAGCCAATAGAGATATTGCCAGTTATCTTAATCATAAGGCAGATAAGTTTGTGCTTTTAGAAGTAGGTGCTAGCGGACAGCCAGCAAAACAATTGACTGTAAAACCTATCACATTAGGTGAAGAAAGAGGTTTATTGTACAAACGCTTTGTTAAAATCAACCAGAAAGAGGTGGAAGAGAAGAGTGGCGGAAAATTGGGCTATGTACATATCCCAGGCATGGGAGATGGCCCGTACCGCTCTATTTATGAAGATATGATGGGCAAGTATTTTGACACCAAAGGAGTGATTGTTGACACCCGTTTTAATGGTGGTGGAGATCTTGTTGCTGATTTGGCGATGTTCTTTACAGGAACACATTTTATTACTTACGCTACCGCAGAAAAAGTGGTAGGAGGTGAGCCAACCTCAAGGTGGACCAAGCCAACGGTTTCGCTGTTCAATGAAAGTATGTATTCTGATGGTCATTGCTACGCTTGTGGATATACTGATTTAGAAATAGGAACAACTATTGGTATGCCTGTGCCAGGTACCTGCAGCTTTGCAGGCTGGGAAGGTTTGTCTGATGGAAGCTACTGGGGAACCGTACCGGTAAGCGCCAAAGATATGGCAGGCAACTGGATGGAAAACAACCAGACGGAACCTACTATTCTGTTAAAGAATATGCCTGGTGTTATTGACAAAGGTAGAGATCAGCAGTTGGAAAAAGGAATTGAGGTGCTTTTGAATCAGGTGTCTGAATAAGAATTTAAGCTACATTAAAAAAGGCTTGAGGTTCACATGAATCTCAAGCCTTTTTGTTATCTCCAATTTGAATTAAATCATCCAGTTTGGCCTTAAATTCTAAAGCGGTATCAATATAAAATCCAAGTACCTTAAACTCTGATTTCATTCCATATAGCCCAGCGAGTTGGTGCTCATTTTTCAATTGAATAATAACATTATGGCTTTCAAGCTCACCTAGCAAGGAAAGTTTTTTTTCAAGCTTACCTTTATCTAATTCCCGACTAGAAATTTCTATACTTTCTATTTCATCAAAAGGAATAGACACCTCATTCATGATTCCATACTTCAGGTTTACACTATTCTCACCAATGGTAATTGGCCTTGCTGCTAATGATCGAGCAAATCCAAGCAACTGGAGGGCTGTGTAAATACTTAGGCCGGAAAGAATCCAGGCAGCTATTATACTCCAGTTGGCCGCCAGATTGTGCAGTACAAAAGTTTCTATGCCAATGACTAGAATAAATCCACCAAACAGGCCCTGAGCTCCACTATTTTTGTGATAAGTGAACTCATTTTCCTTATAAACTTTTTTGCCCCAATTAAAGAAGCCATAATATAGTACTGCTATTTCAGAAGCCATCAATGTTGCAACTGGCGCAGGCAGAATTTCTGAACAAGTATGTTTTAAAGCTGAATAGAAATCATCGGAGTTGCCCTTGATTACTCTAAATTTTTTAATGGTAGCTCTTACTTTTATAATGACAAAAACCAAAATAGAAAGCTCAATAATAGGTAGGGCCCAGTTTTTAAACAGCGAAAGGTAAGTCTGACTTTCAGCCGGCATAAGATAAGAGCCTATAAGAAGCCCAATAATCATTACAGGTATTGTAGTAGTATTAGGTATTGCCGTTTTACGAATCAAGAGAAAATAAACCAACGGTACTGTTAGAAGTAAATCGGCTGTAATGGCAAAATCCAATACTCCAGTTTCATTGATTGATGTTAACTTAATCAAAAGAATGAGAGTAAAAAATAAAGCGGTTGGGATGATTAGTGCAAGAAAGCTTTTGTTAAGACTGAGGTTCTGCATGTTGAAGTGTTTTTGAGTATGCTTCTCTAAAATACTTAAACTAAGGCAGGTATTAAGATATTTGTTGCTGAAATCAATTGGGGCCTTAGTGGAGTTAATGAATTTTTAGTTAACTCATTTATTAATCGTTCTTTAGCTTTCTGAACTCGTCCAAATATTCAAAGAACCTTTCAAAAGCCAATTCTTCATCTCCCTTGCATTCCAGAAGTAAGGTATTTGAGTAAGGGTTGCCAACTCCATCTTGAGTGCTACTTTTGTTTAAAATCCAGTATTTAAAATCGTCAATTTTTGGATCCCCCGAATTGTAAGCATCATTAGAAAAACCAGCCATTAGTAAGTAGCCATTAAGAAAATTCTGTAATGAAGTTATGGATTTAGATGTTAAATAAAAGTGAGGTTTTCTTCTAATTACTTCTAGTATTTCATAAATCTTGTTGCTCGATATTACTTTCATAGACATTCGAATTAGTAATTAAAACTCCCACCAAACCCTGTTCGGAGGATTTTCTAAATCAAAGATTTCACCAATAAATGGAGTTGCTAATCTCACTCCTTTCACCTCCGAAGCATCGCTTGCCCTTTCTATAGGTTCCGTCCATTTATGTAGTGCCAGGTCAAACTTTCCCCAATGGATAGGGAACATGAGCTTTGCTCTTAAATCTATGCTGGCTTGTACGGACTGCTCTGGCATAAAGTGTATTTGATTCCAGTTGGTGTTATAGGCGCCATTTTCCATAAAAGCAATGTCAAAAGGGCCAAATTTTTCACCAATCTTTTTGAATTCATCAAAATAGCCGCTGTCTCCACTAAAGAATATGTTCAGGCTGTCAGACTGGATAACCCATGACCCCCAAAGTGTTGAGAAACTGTTGCTTAATCCGCGGCCACTAAAATGTCTTGACGGGGTTAAGGTGAACTTTATATTATCATACTCAAAGCCTTCATACCAATCTTTTTCTTCAATTTTCTCCTGGGCAACTCCCCAGGAAAGCAAATGTGCCTTAACTCCCAGTGGCACTAAAAACTTAGACACTCTTTCATCCAAGTCTTGTATGGCCTTATAATCCAGATGATCATAATGATCGTGAGATATCAAGACCACATCAATTTTAGATGGTAAATCATCAATAGTTGGAGTATTTTCCATATCAAAAGGCTTTACGGAACCAGGTACAGGCGAAGCATTATTAAAAACCGGATCAGTGATAATTACCTTTCCATCATTCTTCATAAGTATTGTGGAATGACCCAGCCATGCGAAATGACCTTCTTCCAATTCATTGCCTTTAAGTACTTTTGACGGTAGCGGCTTGGACGGATTCTTGTCTTCAGGAGGGAAGAAATTTTTATAAATGAAGCCTGCCATGGACTGCTCGTTTTGAGGATCTGGAGTCTGAACTTCAGTGGCGATAAGGTTCACGAACTTTTCTCCATCATAGTTTTTAGAAGCCTTTATTTTTTCGAGGGACTCACCAGAGGGAGCATCGCCAAATGCAGGTGAGAAGTTGATAAATAGAACTCCAATAATTATTACTAGTAACACTATTGACAGTAGGCCTGTCAGCGTTCTTACTATGATTTTTTTCATTTATAAAATGTTATTTTAAGCTATAGTAACTCCTGTTTGCCAGTAATGGTTTTAAAATGATATGAGGTTATTTCCTGATCATTCTCAGATAAAGGTTTTCAACTTTATCTCTTGCCCACGGTGTCTTTCTCAAAAATGTAAGACTTGACTTTATCGTGGGGTTATTCTTAAAGCAATTGATATTGATCTTTTGGGCCAATTTTTCCCAACCATAATGGTCTACAAGTTGCTCCATGATATCTGCCAGCTTTACACCATGCAAAGGGTTATTGGGCTGCTCTTTGTCAGTATTGCTTTTGTCTTTCATTTTTAAGCTTGTTAAGCTTTAAATTAAATAGATTTATGAACAATATTGATAACATATAATTAATCTAAAAGACTTTTGAGTTTAAATTAAATTGACGCAAGACACTCTTAATTAGTACTATGCTTGAAATTGAACTTAAAAAAGAAAAGCTGACTTTGCTCGGAGAAAAGGGCATTATTTGGGAAAAGCACCAATTGCTATTAATTGCCGACCTTCATCTTGGCAAAGCAAATCATTTTAGAAGATCTGGTATAGCTGTTCCTTCAAAATCTAATGACCAAAACATAGAACGCCTAATATCACTGCTTCAAGAAGAACGGATAGAAAGGGTATTGTTTATGGGCGATTTGTTTCACAGTCATTATAATCCTTCATGGGAGGATTTTGGCACATTCATAAACTCGTTTCCGGAAATAACATTTGACTTGGTAATTGGTAATCATGATATCATGAGTGAACATCAATACACAAAATATGGTATTAATATTTATAAAGACCCGCTGACAATTGGACCATTTATTATTTCTCATGAGCCTATGGAGACTTTCGATGGCTATAATCTTGCCGGTCATATTCACCCTGGTGTAGTACTAAGAGGCAAAGCCAGACAAGGAATAAGACTACCTTGCTTTCACTTTGGTGATAAACAAGGGCTGTTGCCTGCCTTCGGTGAGTTCACTGGTCTTCACAAATTATCTATTAAAAAGTCTGATAAAGTTTTTCCAATTGTGGAAGGTAAAGTGCTGGCTGTTTGAGTTTTAATTCACTATCTCGAAGAATGTTAATTTTTTTTTTCATTACCTTGTAACATCCCACACACTTGGTCGTCTTGCCTATGAATATGAGTTTGGAAGCTTTTAAAACCCGAGTACTGCCCACTAAAGATAAACTTTATCGTTTCGCATTTAAGATGCTTGGCGATCAGGATGAAGCTCAAGATGTGGTGCAAGAGGTGTTTATTAAAGTTTGGAATAAGCGCGAAGAAATGGACCAGCTGGAAAATATGGAGGCATGGTGCATGCGCATAACCAGAAACCTTTCATTGGACAAGATAAAGTCTAAGACTCGTAAAATGACAGACCATATTCAGGAAGGTTTTGATGTTAGTCAGGGCGATGGTTTAACACCCTACCGCTCTACAGAAATGGATGATACCATGAAGAATATAGGCAGGTTCATAGCTTCATTACCCGAAAAGCAAAAGCAGATAATACAGCTGCGAGATGTTGAAGGGTACAGTTACAAAGAGATTGGTGACATTCTCGAGATTGATATGAATCAAGTGAAAGTGAACTTGTTTAGAGCGAGACAGGCAGTAAAAGAAAATTTATTAAACATGAATGCTTATGGACTCCAATAGAATAGACGACTTGTTAGAGAAGTACTGGGAGTGCGAAACTTCATTAGAGGAAGAGAAAGAACTGAAAGCATATTTCAATAAGACAGAATATGATAAGAAATATGCTGAGGTAGCCCCTCTTTTCAGACACTATGAAAGAGAGCAAAAGATAGGAGGGCTTGATAGTTTTTTTGATCAGCGGATAATGGCTGAAATAGAAAATGTACAGCCAAAAGTTGAGAAGAAAGGAAATATAATTGCTCTGTTTGGAAATATAGCCAAAGTGGCGGCAGTAGGATTAATACTTATCACTGCAGGATATTTTATCAAAGAGGAGTTAAGCAAAGAGGAGATGAAGCCTTACGTTTCAGATACATTTGAAGATCCGGAAAAGGCCTTTGAAGAAACCAAAAAGGCTTTACAAATGATCTCCAAAAACTTTAACAAAGGAAGAAAAGAAGTGAGAAAGCTTTCCACTTTCAATGAAGCTCAGGAGAAGGTGAAAGCAGATAATCAATTATAGAATTAAGAAATTAAATATATAGACATGAAAAAGTTAGTAGTAATAATAGCGATGATGGCCAGTGCTGTACAGCTAAATGCACAAGATGCTATTTCCAGATTTTTTGAAAAATATGCCGATGATCAGTCATTTACTAATGTGACTATCACCAGCCGCATGTTCGGTCTTTTTACTGACCTAGAAATGGAGTCGCAGGAAGATAAAGAAATAATGGATGCTATTGGGAAATTGAAGGGACTTAAAATATTAGCCAAAGAAGATATCAGCAATGGTAAGTCACTTTACAAGGAGGCCTTGTCTAAGCTGCCAAAAGCCGAGTTTGAAGAATTGATGTCTGTACGTGATGAAGACAAGGACATGAAGTTTATGATTAAGGAAAAGGATGGAAAGATTGGCGAATTGGTGATGCTGATGGGCGGTGATTCTCAATTCTTTATTCTGACCATTTTTGGAGAAATAGACCTTAAGCAGGTAGCTAAAATATCTAAAGCTATGGATATAGATGGCTTGGACAATCTCAACAAGCTTGATAAAAACAACTAGAACAACTTTTAAACAACAATTTACAACTCAAAATAGATAGGATTATGAAAAAGTTAATGTCAATCATTTTATTCTCTGCAATTGCAACGTTCTCATTTGGTCAAAGCAAGGCAGTGGAAGATTTTAGCAACAAGTTCAAAAATGATAGAGATGCTAAGGTAGTGTCATTGAATGGAGGAATTTTTGAATTAGTTGCCAACATAGCTCAGTTTGCTGATGATGATGAAGATGCTGAGGTAATAGGTAGATTAGCCTCAGGTATCAAATCAATGAACATATTGTCGATACCAATGTACAGATCAGGACTTGAAGTTGCGGATATCGATGATTTGAAGAACAAGTTGAAGTCAGAGAAATATGAAGAGCTTATGACAGTGCGTGAAGGCCGCGACAGAGTTTACTTTATGGCTAAAACTGGAGGTGACAAGATCAATAACATGTTAATGTTAATCAATAGTGATAATGATGATTTCACCTTAATCAATATTGATGGAATTATTGAAATGAAAGACTTGGCTTATATGGCTAAAAACCATGATGACTGGCATTAATTCATTAATTTGTCATAGCATTTAATATTAATCAGAATTTTTCTGCCTGCCATTTTAATGGCGGGCATTATCTTTAGGGCTTTAATTTTTTATCATGAAAAGAATCATTGTTTTTTTAATAGTCATGTCACCCTTGTTGGGAGTGGCTCAAAGCAAAACTACACAGTCATTTCACAAAGACCACGAAGATGCATTTGTGTTGTTTTTCTACAGCAACACTTTAAAAATGCTCAACCAAACTGATGATCCTGAATTTGCCGAAATGATAAAGCAAATTGAGAAAATGAAGTTTGTGAGAGTAGATAAGAAGGCAGATGATTTCGATAAAGATGACTACAATGACCTGGTAGATGACTATAAAGATGAAGATTTCGAAGACCTTATGACTATGCGCCACGAGGGTATGAATGTAAATGCCTACATTCAAGAAGATGATGGTGTGACAACAGGAATCGTTATGCTCATGCAGGATGATGAGAGCGTATCAGTTTTAGATATCAAAGGCTCTATTCCTCTAAATAAAATTGGGAGTATTATTTCAAAAGTAAAGGCTCTTAATGAGTAAAGAAAAGAAGGTAATCTGCCTTTTATCATTCTATTAGCTCAAGACTCAAAACAGTCTTTATAAATTCAAATACTATTTTGTTGGTGTCATTAACACTTATCAACAATGATAAGCTATTCATTCAGGTGAACTAAGTACCAATCATCATAAAATCAACCCTTTAAGTTTTGATTGAAAGTCATAGTCATAGAATTATCGTATTATTAAGAAATTAATCAGAAGTCAATTTGGAATCAGTATTATCAATTAAAAACCTAACCAAGAGGTATGGCCGTCTTACAGCAGTCAATAACCTTTCTTTAGAGGTTAGTAAAGGCCAGGTGTTTGGCATATTAGGCCCCAACGGGAGTGGTAAAACCACCACACTAGGTATTCTGTTGGATGTCATAAATAAAACCAGTGGAGAATTCTCCTGGTTTGGTGAGCCCGCAAGCAAAGAGATGCGTAAGAAGATAGGTGCGATTTTAGAGACGCCTATTTTTTATCCATACCTGTCAGCGGCCAAAAACCTTGAAATTGTTGCCGAGATTAAAGGCGCACCAAAGTCCAATATAGAGCCTGCTTTAAAAAAGGTGGAGCTGTTGGATAGAAAAGATGATAAGTTTAGAACCTATTCTTTGGGGATGAAGCAAAGGCTTTCCATTGCTTCGGCATTGCTATGCGACCCAGAGGTAATGATACTTGATGAACCTACAAATGGTCTAGACCCTCAGGGTATTGCTGAGATACGTGAACTGATCAAGCAAATAGCTAATGAAGGTAAAACGATAATACTTGCAAGCCATTTGCTAGATGAGGTGCAAAAGGTTTGTACTCATTTCTGTGTGCTTAAAAAAGGCAATCTCATACATGTTGGTAGTGTAGATGAGGTGAGTAAAGGTGCATCTTCTGTAGAGCTAATGGCAGATGATGAAAATATTAAGGAGGTGCTGTCTGGTTATGATAAGACACTTAAAGTTGAGAAGGAAGGTAACAGGTATATTGTAAATCTTGAAGATGGAGTTACTGCCTCAGACCTTAATGCTTTCTTATTTAGTAAGGGTATCAGTGTGTCGCATTTGGTGACTCAGCGCAAGAGCCTTGAAAAACAATTCCTTGAACTTTTAGCCGTATCAGACAATGCTTAGATTATTAAAAATAGACCTCATAAAGCTTACTAATTACAGGGCATTCAATGTGCTTAATATTCTGTATGCAGTATTGATAGTAAGTATTCCGATAACTGTTATTGAATTCCTTAAATGGTTAAAAGTGAAGGGTGCGGAATTTGATGGGTTTGACCCAATGAAAATACCTGTACTGCACTTTACGGATATCTGGCAGAACGTAACATATGTGTACACCTTTCTAAAGATATTTCTGGCAATTGTAATTATAATCTCAGTTTCTAATGAGTTTTCCTATAAGACAGTAAGACAAAATATCATTGACGGTTTTAGCAGAGTAGATTTTCTTAAATCGAAATTGGCCACTATTTTACTTTTATCAATAGGGTCTACGGTTTTAGTATTCTTTACTTGTCTTGTTACTGGGTTGATATATACCCCGGACTTAGATTTTGGAGATGTTTTTACAGGTTCTGAGTTTGTGTTTGCTTATTTCCTTGACCTGCTGGCTTATTTGATATTTGCCTTTTTCCTAACGGTACTTTTTAAGAGGTCAGCCTTAACTGTTTTCATGTTGCTGTTATACCGACCAATTGAAGGAACAATAATTGGCCTGTTGCCAGATAGTATTGATTTTATAGGGGACTACCTCCCAATGCAGGCTTTCAGTGCATTGATTGAGGTGCCATTTCCACGCTATTGGTTTCAGGAGATACAAGACTATGTGGCATTTGATGCTGTAGCCGTTGTGATTTTATACATTGTGCTGTTTGTTGCTGCAATACATTATAAATTAAAGAACAGCGATCTTTAAGTGAGATGTTAGAAACGAGACATAAGATATGAGAATAGTGTACTTAAATCTTATGTCTTAAACCTTTTTACTGCGTAATAATAACTCCAATTGAGATTTCTAGTCCCGTAAAATCCATCTTGGCGTCTTTATAGTCTATGGGCTTTGTTTCTAGAAACCCAACAGAATTCCCTCCCGTATAGCTGCCGGTCATTGGGAAATCTGCATCTCCAATAAAGTAGTTGGCTTCAAGAGAAAGGCCCCATTGCTGAGTGACGTAAATAATATATTCTGCACCAAAGAAATAACCTAGCCCAATTCCTGCATCAAAATCAATATTTGAGTTGGCCACTGCCCAGCCTTCATATTTTCTTATGGCTTTATCCAGATTTCCATAGTTTATTTTATCATCAAATGATTTAAAGGCAAAGCCACCGCCCTTTAATTTAAATTCCTGATTTTGAAAGGCAACCTGCAATACAAGCTCAAGTGGCACAAGTAGCGTGAAGTTGGGTCCTGCAATGGGGTCTTTAGTTTCTAATTCTCCCATATCAATCACATTCATCCCAGACATTCTGTAAAGAGAGAAGCCGCTGTTTAAAGCCATGTAGTCACCAATATTAACACCTAAACCGCGCAAGGAAAATGGACTTATGGGTGTAGAGAAATATCCATTTTTAGGGAGAAAGTATGAAAAGGAGACACCTACACCCTGAGAAAAAGCACTTTGACTGGAAAATAAAATAACAATTACCGCTACCGTTTGTAAAGCTTTCTTGAGCATTATGGAAGTATTTATATTTTTATTGACTGCTATTTGATAAATTCAAAACATTGAATTCAACCTGAAAATTAAAACTTTAATATGAACCACTACCTAAAAAACCTCTTGAATCTGTTTATGGTGTCCATTGTGCTACTCTCATGTAGTGATAAAGAGTTGCCCGTTGCAGATACCATTTTAAAGAATGGGAATATCTATACTGTTGATCAGAACAATGTAAAAGCAGAGGCTATTGCCGTGCTTGGTGATAGAATTCTCGATGTAGGAGCAACTGCTGATATGGAGAAGTACAAGGGCGAAAACACTAAGATCATAGACTTAGAAGGAAAGACGCTAACCCCTGGTTTTATAGAAGGGCATGGTCATTTTATGGGACTTGGTTACAATGAGCTGAACCTTGACCTTATGGATGTTAAAAGCTATGACGAGTTGGTAGAAAGAGTGGAGGAGGCTGTAGCCAATGCTAAACCTGGTGAGTGGATTGTCGGTCGCGGATGGCACCAAAGTAAATGGGATAATAGTAATGAAACAATGATCAAAGGTTTTCAGACTCATGATAAACTAAGTGCAGTTTCACCTGATAATCCTGTATACCTAAGACATGCCAGTGGACATGCCGGTATGGCCAACACCAAAGCTATGGAAGTAGCAGGAGTTTTGCAGATGTCTAAAGAAAACCTGACAGAAGAAGAAGTGGAAGGTGGTGAGGTTATTAGAGATGAGCTGGGTAATCCAACAGGGATATTTAATGAAAGAGCCATGACTTTAATCACGAAAAATATTCCTGAAAATACTGAAGAGCGAGACAGACAAGCGCTGCAGTTAGCTATTGAGGCGAGCTGGAGAAATGGAATAACCAGTTTTCATGATGCAGGAGTAGGCAGAGAGACAATAGATCTTTACAAGAGTTACAAAGAAGAAGGTAAGTTGGGTGTTAGGTTATATGTAATGCTTACGGGTTTTGACAAAGAACTTTTAGCAGAGTGGTATGAGAAAGGCCCTGAGATTGACACAGTTGATAACCTGTTAACCATTAGATCAGTCAAGCTGAACTGTGATGGTGCTTTGGGTTCAAGAGGTGCCTGGTTGTTAGAGGAATATACAGATCGCCCCGGACATTTTGGAATGCCAACCCTACCAATGGAGTTTGTTGCTCAAACATCAAAAGATGGACTTGAGCATGGTTTCCAGGTATGCGCACATGCCATTGGAGATAGAGCTAACAAAGAAATTTTAGATCGCTATGAAAGTGCATTCGATGAGAATGGAAATGTAGGTGATGTTAGGTACAGAATAGAGCATGCGCAGCACCTGCACCCTGATGATATACCACGCTTTGGTCAGCTTAAGGTTATTCCTGCTATGCAGGCTGTACATATGTCTTCAGACAGACCCTGGGCTATCGATCGTCTTGGTGAGAAGCGTATTGTTGAAGGTGCCTATATGTGGCAGGCACTGATTGAGTCAGGTGCAGTATTGGTGAATGGTACAGATGTGCCTGTTGAGCCCGTAGATCCATTGGCATCATTTTATGCTAGTGTTTCAAGAAAGACATTAGCCGGTACTCCTGAAGGAGGCTATGAGCCAGAGCAGAAGCTAACAAGGGAGCAGGCTCTAAAATCATACACTTGGAATGCTGCTTATGGTGCTTTCGAGGAAAATGTAAAAGGATCAATAGAGAAAGGTAAACTGGCGGATTTTACTGTGTTTTCTGATGACATAATGACCATTCCAGAAAATGATATTTTAAACACTAAGGTGGCCATGACTATTGTTGGTGGAGAAGTAGTTTATAAGAACAAAGAATTGAAATAATGAATATTGTTAAGCCCACACTTCTGATTGATGAGTCCATTTGCAAAAGTAACATCCGTAAAATGACGGATAAAGCAGAGGCTAATGGATTAATTTTCAAACCTCATTTTAAAACGCATCAATCCCATGATGTAGGCAGATGGTTTAAAGAAGTAGGTGTAGAGCATATTACGGTAAGCTCATTGGGCATGGCTGATTATTTTTCTAAAGATGGCTGGAAGAATATAACAGTCGCATTCCCATGTAATATCAGACAGATTGATTTAATCAATGATCTTGCTTCCCGCATTAATCTAACTGTCCTTGTTGATAATGCAGAAATTATTGATCTACTTTCCAGCCAACTTAATTATGATTTAGGAGTAAAAATTGAATTGGACTCTGGGAAAGGACGAACTGGGGTTAATGCCAAGGACTTAGCCGTTATTGATCAGCTAGTAAATAAGGTTAAATCATTTGAAAGGCTGCACTTCAATGGGTTTTATCTGCACGCTGGTCATTCCTATGGAGCAAGAAGTGAAGCAGAAATCACGAAAATATATACTGAAGCAATTAAATGCTTAAAACCAATAAAGTCAGCTTATCCTGATGCTGAGATATGTTATGGTGATACACCAACTTGCAGCGTTATAGACAAGTTTGAATGTATTGATGCTATGAGCCCTGGGAACTTTGTCTTTTACGATATTATGCAGGAACAAATCGGTTCATGCGTTATGGAGGAAGTTGGTGTTGCAGTCGCTTGTCCTATAGTGTCTATCAATAGCCAAAACAACCAGGTATGCATCTACGGGGGCGGTGTTCATTTTGCTAAAGATGTTATACAAGTTGATGGACACAACAGCTTCGGGCAGATAGTTAAAGTTTCAAGTGATGGTTGGAGCGCACCAGTAAAAGGTGTTTATCTTAAAAGTGTGTCACAAGAACATGGGTTGATATACATGCCTGATGAAGAATTAAGTAAATGGAAAGTAGGAGATGTTATTGGAGTTCTACCAGTGCACTCTTGTATGACAGCTGACTGCTTGGGAGAATACCAAACTTTTGAAGGAACCGTTTTAGATCATTACTCAAAAAAAATGCACGCTAATTAGCGTGCATTTTTTTATTAGTTAAAAGAAATCCTCTTACTTCAAGAATTTCTGCGCTTTCTTTCTCAAAGCATCTCTGTCAGCGGTTATTGACGGATCACTGAATATTTTTGATGAAAGTTCTGCAATTACCCCTTTCTTATAACCTAGTCTACCAGCTATGTCTTCACAGAAAACAATTTCGCTTTTAAAAACCTGGCCATCAATTTTCATCATTTGCACTACTTGATAAAGGTGCTCAAATTTTTGATCGTCAGTAAGGGTTCCTAAATCTCCAATTGGTCGAGATGGGTTTTTTAGCATTTCATCGATATCCTCTTTAGGTATCCCATTAGAAACACCAATCATTTGAATCAATTTAGCTTCTTTTTCAGCAACATTACTATCGCTAGCCGCCAACTGAATTAATACGTTTAATTGTTCCTTTATCATTTTAGCTAGTTTTTTATCCTTTGATTGTCACTTAGGGTGACAAATAAATTCTTTATACATTACCAATATAGCCAATTTTTTTATTTGTATAATAGAATTGTTTAAAAAAAGAACACCCCTCAGGATGTACTTTTTTAGATCAATTTTATTCATTCCTAAGTGATTTTACCGGGTTTGCCGTTGCAGCTTTCAAGGCTTGAGTACTCACTATTGCTATGGCAAAAATCAGAGCTATTAACCCTGTCAAGGGGAAGATCCACCACATGATTTCTGTTCTTAAAGGATACCTTTCCAAATAACTGTTTAAAAGATACCATGCCAATGGCGATGAGAGCAAAAATGAGATGATTACAAGCTTTGAAAAGTCGTAGGACATCAACTGAATCAATCCACCAACTGAGGCTCCTAACACCTTTCTTATGCCAATTTCTTTGGTGCGTTGCTCCGCAGTATATGCCGCTAATCCAAAAAGTCCAAGCCCTGTAATAAAAATTGTTAATATGGCGAATAAGTTAGCTAATCTGCTGGTCATATTAATGGTTGTAAACTTTTTCTGGTAGTCTACATCTACAAAATCATACTCAAATGGGTAAGCAGGATTGTGCTTTTCAAATATTGATTTTACAGTAGCTAGAGAATTCTGAATATCACCTGAGAGCCTTACTGTAATGGAGCCACCCCAGTCATCAATGATCATAAACAAAGGTTTGACCTCTGAATAAACTGAGCCCATTAGTACATTATCCACAACACCTATTAGCTCTCTTTTACTTCCCCAGAGATCAAGCTGTGTGCCTATAGGATCTTCCAATCCCATCAAATCGAGCCCGGCTTTATTGATTATTATAGCAGCTGTATCACTTTTAAAATCTTTCGAAAAGTCGCGCCCCATAAGTACTTCTATGCCCATTGTCTGGCAATAGTCATACTCTGTAGTGATGGTCGTAAAAATTACATTTAAGTCATCAGGTTTACCTGGCCAACCTAGAAAATTGTTAGAGCTTATTGAAGTGATTTTGCTGTTTGATACTGTTACGCCTGCGACTGCTCCTGACTGCAAGAGCTCTGTTTTCAATGCATCGTAGTTGTCAGAAAGCTCACCTGTTTTATCAATAGATATTAATTTTTCCTGATCATAACCCAACGCTCGATCTTTTGCCATTTTTATTTGCTGGATAATTACAATCGTACCAATGATCAATATTATCGATACACCAAACTGTAGGATAACTAAAACCTGTCTGGGAGTACTTGCATTTTTACCTAAAGTCACCTTGCCTTTTAGAACTTTAGCTGGTCTGAAAGATGATAAATAGAATGCAGGATAACTTCCCGAAATAATTCCTGTGACCAGAATAACTATTGCTGTAAAAATCCAGAAAAGAGGAGATGTGAAGTCGATAAAAAGCTCTTTCTCCACAAGATTATTATAAAAAGGCAGGAGTAAGAGTGACAACAGAATAGCTACCACATAAGAAATCAAGGAAATGAAAACTGATTCGCCTATAAATTGCGCGATGAGCTGACCTCTGCCGGAACCCACACTTTTTCTAATCCCAACTTCTCTGGCTCTGCGTTCAGATCTGGCAGTTGCCAAATTCATAAAGTTGATGCAGGCTATAGCTATAATTAGTAGCGCTATGACGGTAAACAACTGAACATAATCACTTCTTCCGCCAGTTGCCACACCATTTTCAAAATTGGAATACAATCTCCATTTTTCAACAGGGTGGAGAAACAGGTAGCGCATGAATCCGGGCTCCGAATGCTCAACCAGCATATCTTTAACGTTATTTTCTATAGTCATTAAATCATCACTTTGATCTAATTCTATAAACACCTGAAATGAGTTATTACCCCAGTTGTCTTTGTTTTCACGTACCCATGGATTCAGCTGTTCTCGAAGCTTCCAAGGTATTAGATATTCAAATTCAAAAGAGGAGTTTGAAGGCACATCTTTTAATATCCCTGTTACCTTTACATCAGCTTCATCGTCCAGTCTGATGATTTTATCGAGTGGGTCTTCATCACCAAATAATGATTTTGCAAAAGACTCTGTTAAAACAATAGATGATGGTTCATCAAGTACTGTACTTGGGTCACCGTAGGCCATAGGGAATTCAAACATTTCGAGAAACTCCTCACTTACCCAATAACCATCGTTGGTAATTCTTTTTTCTCCCAGGGTTAAAAGGTGAGAGGACCCCCAGCCCGTAACACATGAGTTTTTGATTTTTGTGTCGGCCGTTTTCATGGCTTCATATGTGGGTAGAGGCACTGATGTCCATGAGTTAATTTTACCATCAAATTCTGCATTGATCCATACCTGAGCCAACTTGTTATATTTTGGTAGGAACTTGTCATAGGAAACCTCATCATTTACCCATAACAGGATCAATATGCAGCATACAATGCCGACTGCTAAACCCGTGATGTTAATGAATGAATAGACACTGTTTTTGAACAGATTGCGCACAGTTACGCGAATGTAGTTTTTGAGCATGACCTTTAAGTTGTTGTTTTAGATAAGTTAATGACTCCGTTAATTCGAAATGGTTGCAGAGTTTTCCGATTAATATTTTTGGTGACCTTCTAAGCTGATTGATGCTATCTTGTTATCTTAGAAAATTGAATCAGAACTATAAATATTCAGGCTCGATGCAACCCATTAATTTTTCATTGGTCTTTGAGGTGAATATTTAAATTTGGCAATTATGAAAAAGATAGGATTTTTCTTTACTGTGTTACTTATCACAGTTCAGAGTTACGGTCAGCAAAGAGAAAAGCGTGATGTTGGGTCATTTGACGAAGTACAGGTTTCACAAGCTATAGACTTGTACCTAAAAAAGGGCACTAAAGAAAGTGTAGAGGTTGAAGCCCGTGGATTGGATAATGATGAGGTATTGACTGAGGTAAGAGGTAGTAGGCTTAAAGTGCATTTAGAAGGTAATCGCTATAGAAATATATCTGTAAAGGTTTATGTTACTTATGTGGAACTGGAAGGTATTTCTGCCAGCAGTGCATCAACAGTATACGCTGATGGTGTGATAAAAGGAGATAGAATGACAATAGATGTGTCAAGTGCTGCTGATGTGGAAGTGTCTGTAGAGGTTAACGACTTAAGTGTCTCGGCTTCCAGTTCGGGAGACGTTGAAGTGGCAGGCAGGTCAAAATACCTTGAAGTTAGTGTGAGTAGTGCAGGGGGTGTTGATGCTTATGATCTTGAAGCTGAAAACGTAAGAGTAAGAGCTAGTAGTGGAGCTGGAGCTAAAGTAAATGCCAAGAATGAAATTGATGCCCACGCAAGTAGTGGAGCAAGCATAAGATATATCGGAAATCCTTCTAAGTCTAGAACCGACTCAAGTAGCGGGGGCTCTGTGAGAAAATCAAGCTAAAAAAGCCATAGAAAACGATTGAATAAAAAAGCCCTGACATATGTCAGGGCTTTTTTATTGGAAGCTAACTAGGTAGCCATTTTGCGATGGCTACTATTACCTTCTTCCTGAATATTTTTTTCCAAATTCAAGAGGGCTTTATTGAAGTTTTCCAAATAAGCCCGACCAATGTATTTGCCTTTAATTTTTGGTACTACCCACTTTTTTCTGCTTAATGAAAAGTTTATCATGGCATAGAGTTTTTTATTCTTAACTGTTATTAAAAAGCCAGTTCTAAGACATATAAAGTCTTACAACGAAAAAATATTAATTAGTGTTTTGTTTTATCCGTGTTATATCACAATTATCTTCGGTAAATAGTCCAAAAGCATAGATGGCCAACAATTTTAAAAAGAAGATAAACGACAAGCTGCTAAAGCCATTGCTTGACTTTTTGAAACAGGGAATGACTCCCACAGGTCTTGCACTTTCGGTCTCACTTGGCTTCATTCTTGGTTTGTTTCCTGTTGTCGGTACTACTACCGTTTTATGTCTATTAATTGCACTCATCTTTAAACTTAATGTAGCAGCTGTCCAGCTAATAAATTATATTGTTTACCCACTTCAGTTACTGCTTATTATTCCTTTAATTAACCTCGGTTCAAAAATTTTAAATGTTAATCCAATACCATATACCATTTCTGAGCTAGTTGATTTGGTTAAAAATGATTTTCTGTTAGCCTTAAAACAGTTATGGTTAGCTCACTTAATGGGAATTTTCGCCTGGTTAATTATTATTATCCCACTTGGTGTTACCCTCTATTTTTCATTGCGTATTGTATTTCAAAAAATGGCTAAAGCTTAATTAGCGTTTATTAAAGTCTGAATATAGAGTTTGCATATATGCCTTACCCAACTCCAACTCTTTTTCTGTTGATGCACCTTCCTTCATAAGATAATTTCCTCCTACATTGTCGAATACTACTTTGTGAGAGTTATCTAAATACCCAAAGCCATTGTTAAAAATGTATACAGCATAGGGTTTGTAATCGTTAGCTAAAATGTTTTTGCTAAATGTGAAGTTTTCATCTTGAAAGCCAAGCTGGCCAAAGATGGTATTTGCTATATCAGTTTGGCTGGCATAGGAATGAATTACAGTATCTTGTTTAGCTAGTGCTCCACCAAGCCAAAGCATAGGTATCTTAAATCTGTCAGCATTTGTGTTTCCAGGATTATCTGGCATAAAATGACCATGATCAGCCGTGATGATTATCCAGCTGTTTTCCCACCAGTCAGTTTGCTTTGCTTTAGCAATAAACTCACCTAAAGACTTGTCTGTATAATAGGCAGAATTTAAAAATTTATGAACGTCATCATCACCCTCAATTACGGTTTCCATTGGAACTTCAAAAGGCTCATGACTACTTTGTGTCATCATGATTTTAAAGAAAGGAGAATTGGTATTGTTGGCCTCATCCAAAAACTTATCAAATACATAATGATCATGCACTCCCCATTTAGAGGTGTTCAGTTCTTGTGGAAAATCTTGACTATGGGTTAAGTTGTCAAACTGCCCATTTGATAAATAAGATTGAAAATTCGCAAAGTTGATATTACAACCGTAAGTAAACGCTGTGTTATATCCTCTAGACTTAAGTGTTTTGTTAATGAAAGGAAGGGATGCCGTCTTTTTAGGAAATTTGATGATTGACCCTTTTGGCTGGCGAGGATAACCGTTGAGTATTGATACAATACCTAAGTCTGTTCTATCCCCTGATGAGTAAAAATTATCAAACAAAACTCCCTCATGTACTAACTCATTAATGTTGGGAGTAATATCAGGCAAGCCACCTAGAGGTTCAATAAAGCGGAATGTGTAGCTTTCAAGAACTATTATAATAACATTAGGCTGATCCTTATTTATTAGCTTAACCGTTTCACCAGAAGATTCATTCATCTCCTTGAAATACTGTTTAGTTTTATCCTCAGCCAGATAGTTTTCTGGGTATTTTAAGCGATTAAATTTTCTTAATGCATACCCAAAATTATATACCACATTTATAGCAGCATGATTGGCAAACATATTAGACTCATGGAAGTACACAGTTCCTGTATTGATTGGTGCTACACCTACTGTCCCTCTTATCGGTGCAATTAATAATGCGGTTAATAACAAGATAACTAAAGATGTTTTCCAATTGGAAGGCTCCATTCTTTTTGTTCTTTTGGAAACATATTTTAAGAAAGCCCATCCAAATAATCCAAAAAGGATGAGCCAGAACAGGACCAATAGTACAGTAGTCCAAAAGTCCCCTGAACCTGCAGCTTCTTTACCAATATATAACAATGGAGTTGCATCCATTCGGTAGCTCCAATGTGTATACAGTTCTAAATCCAGCACGATAATGAAGCTGGCTATAAAGAGCATAAGCCCTGTGTATATATTTAATATAACATCAAGGATAATGGGTTTAAAATATGTAGTAAGGCAGATGATTAGACCCGGTATCAGCGAGAAGTAGCCCATTACTGTTAAGTCCAGCCTTGCCCCATTAAGTATAGATAAAAGGATGTCTCCAAAGCCCATTGTACCTG
>NZ_SMLV01000131.1 GCF_009711525.1 Fulvivirga lutimaris | reverse complement strand
CGAAGAAGTACAGCTCGTTGATGTACGTACACCTGGTGAATATGCCGGAGGGTTTATTGGTGATGCAATAAATATTGACTTTATGGGTGATGGCTTTATTGATAACTGTAGTGCTACACTTGATAAGAACAAGCCTATGGCTATCTACTGTGCTGGTGGCGGAAGAAGTGCGAAGGCATTAAAACAATTGAAAGAAGCCGGCTTTAAAGAGGTATATGAGCTTGGAGTTGGTTATAGCGGCTATAACCAATAACTTTAATAAGGAGAATAATCACAATACTGTATGAATGAACTTACCAAAATAGTTGAGGCCTATCAGAAAACTGATTTTGAAAAGCAAAGAGCAGCTTTGGCGACTGTAGTTAGGGTGCTAGGTTCTTCATACAGAAGTCCGGGGGCCAGAATGTACATTACGGATGATGGTCGCTGGGTAGGCTCTATAAGTGGTGGCTGTTTAGAAGGTGATGCGCTTAGAAAGGCCAGAAAGGTTATGGATAGTGGTATTCCTCAAATGATTACTTATGATACCATGGATGACGAAAATAATTCCCTTGGGGTTGGGTTAGGTTGTAATGGGATTATTCATATTTTACTGGAACCAATTAGTTATGATCATAATCCAATTGACTTTTTGCAATCAATCTATAAAGAGGAGAAGGTAACTTCATTAGCTACGGTTTTTGAAAGTGAATTTGAAGGCCTTGATGTTGGTTCTAAATTTTGGATGACAGATAATACTGATCTGACTAATGTCACTCCGTTGGAAAAAGAGATATATAATTCTCTTTCCAAAGCAATGGAAACCAGCTCTGCAGAAGCTAAGGAGTTTGTATTTGAAGGGAAAAGAAGTCATATTTTTATAGAAGTATTTCAACCGCCTATTGATCTTTTGATCTTCGGTGGAGGATATGACGCACAACCAGTGGCTAATTTTGCGCATCAGTTAGGGTGGAATGTTACCATTCTTGATGAATGTGTGGCTCACTTGATACCCATCAATTTTCCAAATGCGCAACTTTCAGGTTGCCAAAGGCATGAAGTGACAAGTAATATAAATGTTAAGCCATTTTCTGCTGCTGTGCTTATGTCGCATAACTACTATTATGATATGGAGGTGCTTAAGCAATTGCTACCTACTTCAATTCAATACATTGGAATCCTTGGTCCTAAGAAAAAAGGCGATAAAATGTTTGAAGAACTATCTTCTGAAGGGATTGAGTTAGCAAGTGTTGATTATGATCGTATTCATAATCCAATAGGTCTTGATATTGGCGCAGATACACCAGAAGAAATTGCCTTTTCAATTATTGCAGAAATAAAGGCCAAGTTCAGTAGCCGATCATCTGGTTTTCTTAAATACAAAACTGGCCCTATACACGATAAAGATCCTCAGTCTGGAGAAGTGTTTAAGCAAGTCTATATTAATACTCCCGAGATAAAAACGGGAAATGCCTAAGGGTGCAATACTGATTTTAGCTGCTGGTAATTCCTCTCGATTGGGAAGGTCGAAGCAACTCGTTGAAATTTCAAAGGGACAAACATTACTTAATCAAAGTATACAGACTGCTGAACAATCTCAGTTAGGAGAGGTGTATGTTGTATTGGGTGCAGATTATAAAATGCACTCTGAATCCATCAATTCTCAAGTTCATTTAATTGAAAACTCCAATTGGTCTGCTGGTATGGGATCTTCATTAAAGGCAGGTCTTGCTCAAATTGCTTCAAGCCAAAATCAGACTGATTTTATTGTTGTTTCCGTTTGTGATCAGCCTTATCTGGAAACTGAAAATTTCTTAGCGCTTTATAGTGAATTTAAGAAAGGAGACAAACCAATTATTGCTTCAAAGTATGATGTTGGGTTTGGGGTTCCTGTTTTGTTTTCGAATTCTGTCTTTAATGAGTTGCTTCAATTAGGAGATGGTGAAGGAGCATTAAAGTTTCTGAAAATCAATCTGGAACAAGTGGCTTTTGTAGACTTTAAAAAAGGCAATATTGATATCGATACTCAGGATGATTTGTTGAATCATCTTTCTAACTAAACGTAGAATTCTAATTGAAACACAGGAGATGACTTCTCCTGTATAGGTTTCATAGCAACTATCTGTAGTGTGTTAAATGCTTCTATGAATTCTGTTCGGGTAATCCGCTCTTTAAATTGATTAGGCTTGATCTTGTGATACTGCATACGACCTGAAGGGTTGGCAGTAGCGCTATACACAATGGTATAGCGCATTTTAATAGGTGATGGGACATATCTCATAACATTCAAATGTCCTTATAATTTAATAGCTGTTTTTAAAATCAGCAAATACCATTCTGTTTTGTAACTGATTGTATTGTGTCAACAAACTGTAGGCATTGGATGGTACATAGTTGAACCTTGATTTAAACTCTTCCACCTTGGCGCTAAGCTCTTGCACATAAAACCTGATCTGGTCCAGGTTCTTACACTTTTTTGGGCTCTCAAAATTCTTCACTGTGAAGATTTGAAACTCTCTGTCTATTCTT
>NZ_SMLV01000360.1 GCF_009711525.1 Fulvivirga lutimaris | reverse complement strand
CATTTCTGCTTTAGGATTTTCTCAAAAGACAATTACTATTTCAGGTAAATTGGTTGATGATGAAACTGAGGAACCTATTATCTTCGCATCTATCGGAATAGATGGAAAATCTGTGGGTACAGTTTCTAATGCTGTTGGAGAATTTGACTTCCATGTGCCCTACATCTACAAGGACTATCGTATGGTCATTAGAATGTTGGGTTACCAAAATCTTTCAGTGCCCATTTCAAATTATGCATACAAAGACACTGTAATATTTAGGTTAAAAAGGGCATCAAAAGTACTAGATGAGGTAGTAATAACAGATTCTTTAACGGGCGGAGACATTGTAAGTGCTGCTCTAAATAAAATTGACAAGAACTACCCGAAGGAACCTTTCTTAATGGATGGTTTTTACCGTGATTTAAAAAAAGTCGGTGGAAAATACTTTTCCCTGCTCGAGGCCGCAGTCAAAATTTATGATGAAGATTACGAGGAGCCCAAAAACAAAAATAGACTCAGAGAAAGAGTAGCACTGATGGAGGTGCGCAAGAGCCTGGGTTACAGCAATAAGTTTACCCGCTACTTTGAGAAGTATAATCTGCTTGAAGATTTGCTCCTTCACAACAATATCCGCTATAGACAATTTCCAATGCAAGAGGTTTTTTTTAACAGTTTCAGACGTGGCGAGACTACAATATATAATGGTCAGTTAGTGCACGTAGCAGAGGGAAGATTTCTGGTCCCTGATAATGGGGGCACCATGCATATCAAATTATTTGTTGATGTTGAAACTTATGGTATTGTAAGAATGGAGTATGAACGAACATTCAACAATGAAATCCTTAGGAAAAAAGGTGACCTTGTAAGTAGATACATTTCAGACACCAAATCCATTGACTTTAAGGAGTATCAGGGCAAAATGTATCTCAATTTGATAAAGCTTGATTCAAAAATTAATTGGTACGATCAGAAAACAGATGAGCTTAAATTTGAAACAGAGTTGCAGCAAGAGCTACTAATTAACAATATAGAAACCAACCCTTACGAGCGCATAACAGGAACTGAAAAAATGAGGCGCTATGGTCTTCAATATCAAGACGAGCGGTACAATCGTGAATTCTGGGAGAATTATAACGTCATTAAAGACACGCCTTTAGATGAAGAAATTGTAGCTGATCTGGAAGAATTAGGCACGCTTGAAGAACAGTTCGAGAATTACTAATCGATAGATGATGCCGTTCATCGGCAATTTGGTCAAAATACCGACTCGGCCTGTCAAAATCGGTTAAGTTCCCTTTACTTAGTATTCATAAAGCCAACTATAGACAAGAAAAATCCCTGAGGCCAAGGCGCTTTGGGGATTTTTTCTTTTATAGAGGTATGTTAAGTTTATTTGCCTCCTGAAGCAGGTCGTTCTTATCTATTGGTACCACGCCAATATGCTCACAAACAAGTCCTCCACCTAAATTTGACAAGGCAGCAATTATCTTTGGAGATAGGTTTAAAGCTATGCACAATGCTGCAATGCTGATAACAGTATCACCGGCTCCGGAAACATCAGCAATCTCTCTTAAGTGAGCGGGTATCTGATGCTTTTCATTTTTAAAATGAATGAAGACCCCTCTTTCTGATAGGGTAATTAAAGAACCTTCACTGCCCAACTTTTCAATCAAAAGTTCAACAGCCTTCTCAATCTCTACCTGATTATCTTTTTCGAAGTCCAACTTCAGCCCTTCTTTTAACTCTTTAAGATTTGGCTTAAATAATGTTGTGCCTTTATAGGCTAGAAAATTCCTCTTCTTAGGATCAACAACTGTAGGAATATTTTTAGCCTTAGCCATCTCCACAGTCTTTTTAATAACATTCTTTGTAATTACTCCTTTATCATAATCTTCAAAGATTACCACTTGACTATCTGAAAGGAGCAATTCAATTCTTTTAAGCAACTGGCTTTCTTCACTTTTAGATAAAATTCTGTCAGTCTCCTCATCCACACGCACCATATGATGATGACCACTCAGTACTCTTGTTTTAACTGTTGTAGGTCGCTCAGAACTTTCTACTATTCCCTTATCAGAAATACCGTTGATCTCCAATCGTTCTTTAAACTTGGTGCTTCCCTCATCATCACCAATTACTGCACACAAAATGGGGTTAGCGCCTAAAGCCTGAACGTTCAACGCTACGTTGGCGGCTCCGCCTAATCTATAGTCCCGTTTGGTAGCCCTTACAATTGGAACTGGTGCTTCTGGAGAAATTCTCTCCACCGCTCCCCAGATATAAGCATCAATCATAACATCACCAATGATGAGCACATTTAAGCCCTCAAAAGCATTGAATATCTGATTGAAATTAGAATACGACATTTAAGAAAGTTTACTCAACGCAGATTTTATTCGGGACATTGCTTCTTTAAGCTCTTCAACAGAAGCTGCATATGAAATTCTAACACAGTTTGGATCACCAAAAGCATCTCCTGTAACAAGCGAAACATGTGCCTCTTCGAGAATGTATAAACATAGGTCATCGGCATTGTTAATCACCTTGTCATCAGATTTCTTTCCAAAATATTCACTCACATCAGGAAAGAAATAAAATGCTCCTGTAGGCATATTAGTTTTTACACCTGGTATGTCTTTCAATAAATCATATACCAGCGCCCTTCTTTCATGATAAGCTTTGGTCATTTCTTTAGTTGGGCCAAGATCAGAAGTTAAGGCTGTTAAAGCAGCCCTCTGAGCGATCGAGCAGTTAGCAGACGTTACCTGTCCCTGCATCTTGTTGCAGCCATCTGCAATCCATTTTGGAGCAGATATATACCCCACTCTCCATCCTGTCATAGCAAAACCTTTAGCAAAACCATTAACTGTAACTGTTTTGTCAAGCATGCCTGGCAAAGAAGCCATACTTACATGGTCACCAGTAAAATTGATGTGCTCATAAATCTCATCAGCTATGGCAATAATATCCTTGTCGCGAATAACATCAGCAATAGCCTCCAACTCTTCTCTCGTAAAAACAGAGCCTGTTGGATTACATGGTGATGAATAAATTATCGCCTTTGTTCTTGGCGTAATAGCCGCTGCCAATTGCTCAGCAGTTGCTTTAAAATCATTTTCTATACCTCCCTTGATGAAAACCGGAGTTCCTTCTGCCAGCTGAATAAGCGCTGAATAACTTACCCAAAATGGGGAAAAGACAATTACCTCATCACCCGGATTAAGTAGGGCAAACATCACGTTCGCGATTGATTGCTTTGCACCATTTGAAACAACAATATTTTCAGGCTTGCTGTCAATATTATTTTCTCTTTTCAATTTAGCAGCAATTGCTTCGCGCAAATCCATATAACCAGCAACTGGCGGATAAGCAAAGTATTTACCTTCATCTATAGCCTTCTTAGCACCTTCCTGAATATGTTTAGGAGTCTTAAAATCAGGCTCTCCCAAACTAAGACTTATTACATCAATGCCCTGTGATTTAAACTCACGAGCTTTTGCTGCCATCGCTAGTGTGGCAGACTCTTCCATGTTGTTAATTCTATCAGATAAATTCATAAATGTGCTGTATGCTGTAAATTCAGAGGCCAAAAATATAGAGAATGTGATTGAGTTACTAAAAATTGAAAGATTATAATTGGCAGCTTAATTAATCTCCTTGTTTATAGGATGTTCTACTCACAATTGATCTGCCCAGTGTAATTTCATCTGCATATTCAAGTTCACCACCAATAGGTATGCCACGAGCAATAGTGCTGATATTTACATCAAATGATTTGAGCTTTTTGGTGAGGTAAAAAGCCGTTGTATCACCCTCCATGGTCGGGCTAAGTGCGAATATAATTTCCTTAACGGGATCTTCAGTGTTTTCAACTCTTTTTAAAAGCTGCTCGATATTAAGCTCGCCAGGCCCTATGCCCTCAATAGGTGAAATAACACCCCCCAGCACATGATACAGACCTGTATATTGTGAGGTGTTTTCTATGGCCAGCACATCTCTCGTGTCTTCTACCACACAGATTATTGAACGATCCCTTCTGTGGCTACTGCAAACATTGCAAACTTCGGCATCAGAAATATTGAGGCACAGTTTACAATATTTCGTTTTTGTTCTCAAATCAACCAATGCTTCACTCAACGACAGTGTATTATTTTCACTCTCTTTGAGCAAATGCAAGGCTAGCCTCAACGCGGTTTTCTTTCCAATTCCCGGAAGTTTTGAGATTTCCTCAACGGCTCTTTCTATGAGTTTTGAAGGGTATTCCATAGCTGGCAAATATAATTAAACTAATGCAGCAAAAATTACTTTGCGAAGTCAACCTTATGCAAGATTAAACCAGATGCTGGTGCAGGACTAATAGAAAAGTTGGCATCTCCGATGCTTAAGGCTTTTTTAAGATGTTCATTATCTAAATTACCTCTACCGACCTCAAACAAGAATGACATCATCATTCTAACCTGATGGCGGCCAAAACCTGGTCCTTTTACAATAAGCATAAAGCTATCATCAGGTAAAAAACTTCCTTTATATTGATTATTTCCAACAATACTACAAGCTGTGACTGTTCTTATAACCTGTGACTGTTCACCAGAATTCACACAAAAAGCCTTGAAATTATGTTCCCCAATAAATTTAGGAGCAACAGATTTCATTAAATCGATATCAAGTTTATCTTGAAGGAAGGTAAGAAATGGTGCTCCAAATGGGTGAGCCTTTTCTCCAAAACCAAAAACATAGTGATACTCCTTCTCTTTAGCCCCTTGAATAATATTAAAGCTTTCATCAATCTGCTCAATAGATAACGCCCTAATGTCTGGAGGCAGGTTTTTATTTAGAAGAGCTACAAAATCGTCAGGCATTTGCTCATAGCAGAACAACTCAAGTGCAAAGTCATTGGCTGAAACCATGGCATCAGTTCTACTGCAACCGAGCGTTTTGAAGTTTTTATGCTGCAACACATAAGCAATGGTCTTGTCAACCATTCCCTGCACCGTCTTGATATTTGACTGTTTTTGCCAGCCATGGTACCTAAAGCCCAGAAACTGGATTCTTATTAAATAAAAATGTTTGGTGGAGAAGAAGTTATCCATGATCCAGGTATTTTTTAGATCATGAAAGAGATATTACAATACCCGAGCATCGATGCCAGCCTCGCAGATGGCTTCTTTTTTTGGCTTGAGATCTATCAATGTCCCTGTTTTAACAGTGCATTTTCCTTTGTAGTGGATGATCCATGCACATTGCTCGGCCTGCTCAACAGAGTGTCTGCATACCTTTACCAGTGTATTAATGACATGGTCAAAAGTGTTGAAATCATCATTAAATACTACAAGGTCTTTAAGGTCGCTAGTACTGACCTCCTCTAAAACATCAACCTCTTCTTGGTAGCTATATCCGAAATCCATGTAGTTTTGTTTAGTTTGCCAAAGGTAGAAAAAAATAAGAAGCATCTAAAATTATGAGCCCTCAACTGGTTGTCACCGTAATATTTGTCTATTTCTCGGTTTTGATTTTAATCTCATTTCTAACAAGCAGAACGACCGATTCCTCTACTTTTTTTACAGGAAACAGGCAATCACCATGGTATCTGGTGGCCTTTGGGATGATTGGCGCCTCACTCTCTGGTGTTACCTTCATTTCTGTTCCAGGCTGGGTGGCTTCCACACAATTTGGCTACATGCAAATGGTGCTTGGCTATCTGGTAGGCTATGCCTTTATCGGACTTATACTCATGCCTTTATACTACAGACTAAACCTGATATCTATATATCAGTATTTGGAAGACCGTTTCGGTTTTTGGAGCTATAAAACAGGGGCTTTCTTCTTTCTTATAAGCAGAATAGTTGGAGCATCATTCAGGTTGTTTCTTGTAGCAGGAGTTTTACAAATTGCCATTTTCGATGCCTGGGAGATTTCTTTCCACGTCACGGTTGCCATCACTATTGGCCTGATATGGCTATATACATTCAGAGGTGGTATTAAAACCATAGTATGGACAGACACCCTGCAAACGCTATTTATGCTGATGGCGGTAGTTATTGTAATAAAAAACATTAATACGGAGTTGGACATGGGGTTTGCACAAATGGTAAGCACTGTAAAAGAAAGTAGCTTTTCTCAAGTCTTCTTTTGGGATTGGAACGAGAGTAGCCATTTTATTAAGCAGTTTTTATCAGGTGCATTTATCGCTATAGTTATGACTGGACTTGATCAGGATATGATGCAGAAAAACCTGACTTGCAAAAACATAGGTGAAGCACAAAAGAACATGTTTTGGTTCTCGATTGTGTTGGTGTTTGTAAACCTGCTATTTCTATGCCTGGGGGCATTATTATACATCTATTCACAATCTAAAGGTATTGCGCTACCTGAAAGAAGTGATGATCTGTTCCCAATACTAGCGCTGCAGCATTTTGATATAATTACGGGTATTATATTCCTACTGGGAATAATAGCAGCCGCATACTCAAGTGCCGATTCTGCATTAACGTCATTGACCACATCATTTTGTGTTGACTTCTTAAACTTCCAGCGTGAGGAAACCTTAGAAAATGTTAAAAGTCAAAGGAATTTGAGACTTCTAATCCATTTAGGATTTTCAATAATACTATTTGGTGTCATTATAGCTTTCAAAAGCCTGAACAATGACGCTGTAATAAGTTCTGTATTTAAAGCTGCTGGCTATACTTACGGACCGCTATTAGGGCTTTATACCTTTGGTTTGTTCACAAACTTCAAGTTACGCGATTGGGTAGTCCCTATTGTTTGTATTTTGTCTCCGGTAATATCTTATTACCTTAACCTCAATTCGGAGCAATTCTTCAACGGCTATAAATTCGGTTTTGAAATATTACTTGTAAATGGAGGGCTAACGTTTTTGGGACTTCTATTACTAATTAAAAAAGAAAGGGCCACTCTTTGATGGAGTGGCCCTGCTGTATATATTAAAACCAACTAAAACAACACAGCGTATCTTAAAATCAACCAAAAATCATGTGCCTAACTTATTACAAGGGTTGTGCCAACGGACCTATAGTCCTCTAAATGCATTTAAAAGCACTTTTTAAATTTTATTTCTCCCAATTTGAGACAACCCCTCCCGTAATGAAGCCTGCGCAGATAAAAAGCGTGCCCAATTAATGTTGTTGAATTCTCCTTTAATGAATTCCTTATGCTCTGAAGAAAGGATTGATCAGAGTAAAATTCTAGCGAGGTGGATTGTGACAAAAAAAGAAGCCACTCCCTTTTGGGGGGAGTGGCTTCGCTGTACACATTAAAACCAACTAAAACAAATACAGCATATCTTTAAAATCAACCTAAATCATGTACTTAACTTATTACAAGGGCTGTGCCAATGGCGAAAACCGCATTTAAAGACATTTAGAGGCACCCTGTCATTTTTATTTATCCCAATTTGAAACAAATGCTCCCATCATGAGCCTTGAGTCTCACAACCTTTTGATTTAAAATTCTTTAGGCATCGCTGGACCAACACTATTTCAATCAAAATCCTGACAAGCGACCAATGATTAAAGAAAGAGGTTTATATAATGCCCGTATGAAAGAAGCCACTCCTTGTGGGGAGTGGCCTCGCTGCATACATTAAAACCAACTAAAACAAACACAGCATATTATAAAACCAACAAAAATCTTTTACTCTTCTATTTACAATGCCTCAGCCAAGTGCATGAATGCGCATTTATCTAGCATTATCATATTCTTATCTCGTTTTTGCACCAAGTATGAGAGACTGCTTTCTGCACTGAACCCCTTGTTCCAAATCTTTTTTTACCTGTATCCTCTCCGTATAACTCCCCTTTTCTATTACTACAGTGTATGACCCGTCTCTTGAGTCACAGAAGTCAATAATCATTTTCTTTTTTACTAACTCTTCCTGGGTTACTACATCACCATTTGAATAAAGCAACTTGATAGTAGCACCTACCAAGTCCTTCTTAACTTTAAACTTCAATATGTTTTTGGCTTCAGTATCGATAAGCTCAACTGATGGCTCGCTTATCTTTGCGAATGATGAAACACTTATAAGTAAGGCGGTGGATATTAGTGCTAAAGTCTTCATGTGTAATGTTTTTAATTTAAAACACATACTTCAACATGAGTGCCAAAACCAAAAAACCGCTTTAAACGCTATTTTTAGGTCGTATATATCCCATTTTGTTTCAATACTGGATTTTGTTTCCCGATATGGGAATGTAAGATTTAGATTAATTCGGACATTGGATCCCAAAAAACATCTTTAAAGTCCTTAATCTTATCCTCCACCACCGTAATTCCCTCATCTTTAAGGAGTTGCTCCATTCTATCAGGCTCTGAAAAATGATTTTTACCAGAAAGGAGTCCTACCCTGTTTACCACACGATGCGCGGGGACATCGTCAAGACCATGTGCGGCATTCATTGCCCACCCCACCATTCTGGCACTTCTCTTTGCTCCCAGGTAGTTGGCAATAGCCCCATAACTGGTGACACGCCCTTTCGGTATTAGCCTCACCACGTCATAGACATTTTGAAAAAATGAATACTGCTTATGTTCTGACATTATAAAATAGGCTGTTAAATGTGTGGCTAACTTATAAAGAATAATTATTTAATGTCGCCCAGGATTTACTGAATTTCAATTAACAAAAGCCAAACTTTGATTATCAGTCAGTTAACTGTTATTTATGCAGCTAATCGGACTCATCAACTACCAAAAGATTAGCCAATGTCAGATTAGCCTATTTCTGGTAGTTTCGAACTGTACACTTTAAAATCAAAATAGACATATGTTCAATAGTAAAGAACAACAGATGCAAGCTGAAGCACATAATGCAAACAATATAATAGGTAAGGGAAGTACTTTTACTGGTAACGTGCATACACATGGTAATATAAGAGTAGAAGGAAAAGTAGTGGGCGATATAGTATCTAAATCAAAGGTGGTAATTGGCCATTCTGCTATTATTGAAGGAAATGTAAAGGCTCAATTCGCTGAGGTAGAAGGAGAAGTTAAAGGTTCTTTGATCATCTCTGACAATCTTGTATTGAAACCCTCATGCTCTATAAAGGGCGATATTATTGCTAATAAACTAGTAGTTGAGGCTGGCGCCAAATTCGATGGACAATGTAAGATGGGCCAGCAAAACATGAAGATCGATCTTCCCGAAGATGTGAAGAAAGAGCTTGATGACAAGAAGCTGCAAAAAGCAGTTTAGACTACTCGGCTAAAAGCTCGCTAACAATCTTATTAAAATTGGCATCGAACTGATTGTACAGTTCTCCCGTGGCCGGGCCATTGAAATAATTGCATGTATAGCGAGCAAAGCCATTTTTATCAATAATCACTAAAGTTGGGAAGGCATTGATTTTATCCAGAAATGGAAATGCCAGTGCGGCATCACCCTTATTCTGCCTGCCTCCCAATACCACCTGATAAGGCACATCCATATCTTCCTGATAGTCATTTATTCTGCAGGTACCATATTCCTGAGAAAAATTCACCTCAAAAGACACCGCTAAAATTTCAACTCCTCTTTCATTATTTTCTTTATACCACTCTTTTAAGTAATTGGTTTGGTCAAAGCTATTCGGGCACCACGTACCGAATAGTTGGATGATGAGTACCTTATCGAAATAGTCATCTTCGCTAACCTTTACAGAAGGATTACCCGCAGTTAAGATATCAAAATAAGGCCTTTGACCTTCTTCCACCTTAACGAATTGCTCTTTAAGTGATGCAGCAGGATCTTCTAAAGCTGTCCATGCTTCTTTATAGCTCGAATCAAAATAAAACTCACCACTCCAACCCTCCTCATTTTTTACGCCAACAATCATAAACCCATGGGTACCATCGAATGCTGATAACTTGAGAGAATCGCCCTGCATTACACCTTCAAAATATCTGAAATCACCTACCCCCGTCAGGAGTGTACCTGTAACTATCCCATTATCTAACAAATTAAAAATTCCAACCCCTGGATATTCTGCTCCATTTTCAGGCTTGAGCGTGACTGACAGCTTTTCTAAAATTTTAATTGTAGGTTGTCCACCCGGATTGAAACGCGGCACGCCATAAGTCGCCTTGAAAGGAACACTCTTTTTTCTATAACCCTTACTCCACCAGCCAGTCATTTCATGCTCTTCATATTTGGCCTTTAGCACAGCATCAAATGGTTTTAATGGAATGATGATAGAATCACCCTCTATCTTGACTTTTTTTAGCTCTATCCTCTCATCACCATTAATCAGGGTGACAACAGGCTTCTTGCCATTGTATTTTATCTCGAAAGTAAAAGGCACATCTACCTCTTCATATTCTAATTGACCCTGCCACTGACCAGAAGCGGGTTGAGCCTTTAGGCTAAGTGCTGATAATAAAAAGACAGCGGTGACGATTGTCAGAATTTGAGTAATCTTCATGACTTCAAAAATAATCAATTATGAGGCCATAAAACAGAAAGTTTAAAGATGTTAATGGGTAAAGCTCTGGTGTAGTATTTCTTTGATTTCAAATTCCAAACGCTGAGTATTATCATCCTTTATACATTTGATACTTCCGGCAGCCAGGTTACAGGAATAATCCTTTGACCACGCTTCAAAATTGCTTGCCAACTGCTGAATTGCCTTAAGAATAAACACTATTTCTTCATTGCTTTGCGTAGGGTGAAATGACATCCTTATCCATCCGGGTTTGTTGGTGTTGTCACCAAGATTAATCTGATCGGTGATGCTATGGGAATGCTCCTTATCAATATGCAGTAAATAATGGCCATAGGTACCTGCACATGAGCAGCCTCCTCTGGTCTGAATGCCAAATCTGTCATTCAAAATTTTAACCCCCAAATTATGATGCAGACCGTCAATGTAGAAAGAAACAACAGGTAGCCTTTTTTTAATATTTCCAGCCAGCACATGCATGTTCGGAATGTCATCCAAATGGCTCCATACCATTTCCACTATCTCCTCTTCCCTTGGGCTAATATTTTCAACACCCATGGTTTCTTTCAGCTGAATACTCATGGCTGCTCTTATCGTCTGTAAAATTGGTGGCGTGCCACCATCCTCACGTATTTCAATGTTATCAGAATACTTGTGCTCACCCCATGGGTTGGTCCAGTCTACTGTGCCACCACCAGGATTATCAGGAACATTGTTGTGGTATAAATTCTTATTAAATACGAGAATTCCACTAGAACCAGGTCCGCCTAAAAACTTATGTGGTGAGAAATAAATAGCATCTAAATATCGGCCCGCCTTATCATCCTCATGCATATTAATAGCAACATAAGGGCCTGAACAGGCAAAATCAACAAAGCATAGTGCTCCTGCACGATGTGCCACAGCGGCAATATCCATAAAAGGTGTTGTAATTCCTGTGACATTGGAGCAAGCGGTAATAGCTACAATTTTCCGCTTTCTGTCCTGATGCTTATCTAACGCTTTCTCAAAATTATCAACAGATACAAGGCCATTGGTGTCAGGGGCCACAATTTCCACATCAGCAATAGTTTCCAGCCAACTGGTATGATTAGAGTGGTGCTCCATATGACTGATAAAAATTATAGGCCGCTCATTCTCAGTCAAACTATTATGGAAGGATTCATGCACCCTAAGCCCAAGTATTCGCTGCAGCTTGTTCACCGCACCAGTCATACCCGATCCAGCACTTATAAGAACATCATTACTGGAAGCACCAACATGGGCCTTTATGATATTTCTAGCTTCATTATAAGCATAAGTCATGGCCTGTCCGGTGGCGGTGGTCTCCGTATGGGTATTACCAATTAAAGGATAAATTTTACTTTGTAGTGTGTCTTCTATTGGCTGATACAGCCTTCCACTGGCTGTCCAGTCGGCATAAACTATTTTAATAGCTTCATGATAAGGCGTGCTGACTTTATGATTTATGCCTATTATATTTTTACGAAATTTTGCGAAATACTCCTCCAC
Organism: Fulvivirga lutimaris; assembly: GCF_009711525.1. GTDB lineage: Bacteria > Bacteroidota > Bacteroidia > Cytophagales > Cyclobacteriaceae > Fulvivirga > Fulvivirga lutimaris. Next base: position 7,463 of record NZ_SMLV01000360.1, on the reverse strand, counting down.
ATTTTTTTTTAATAATTTACTAAGATTTGACCCTTATTCAAAGGTTCCTAAACCAAAAAATATCAGGGGCCAGATGATTAGCACTTGCCATTGATTCTCCTACTCTATGCATTATATCAACACCCTTTCCTAACCAAACCATTGGTGCGGTTAGCTCTGGGCCAGTATTTTTTATTGAGATCATATTCATAATAATCTAACACCTCCTGGCTTTCTACAAACTCAATATGACCACCATAATAGGTGCTCAACTCAATCACCTGATTAACCATAGACCTCTGCTGTTCAGGGATTTTTATTGGCAGCTCCGGATATAGCAACTTCTCATACCAATCATGAACACCACCATATAAAACCATGGCGTTTGGCGCCAGCGTTTCATGCCGCTTTTCCCATAGCCTCTTGGCAAGATAATCGTCACCAGAATAAAATATCACCTTCTGCTTAAAGTCCATTTTTAAAGCTGAGTCATAAGAAATATTTACCGCTGAAGGCAAATGAAATTCTTCATAAGCCGCTGCATCTCTGAGATCTATCAAGCGAAAGTCTTCTCTGTTTTTAATGGCCTTGGCCAGCGTGACCACCGAAATAAAAGGTGGCCTGTCATTTTCATTTTTAAGTCCTTGAGGAGCAACAAAAGAAGCTACCATGGCCAATGCAGCAAGAATAAAAGCCAAAGCGGCCAACTTCTTGTTTAATGAAATGCTGCTTAACTTATTCACCTTCATTTGATGCATTTAAAGCTTCCAATTTCTCAGACAACCAAAACCCTCCCAATGCCACCATTACCAAAATAAAAACCATCAATCCAGCAGGTAAATCAAAGTATTCGACCATGGTGGTTTGACCCAAGGGTGTAGAATTATAAAAAGTCTCGAGGTAAGGATACAACTCACCAAAAAGGAGAATGCCCAACAACAGGCCGATTACATTTACGATACCGTCAATACTACCAGTAGCTGAAGCCACACATGAGGTACCCGGACAATAGCCTCCAACTATAAAACCAATGCCAAACACCAGTCCTCCTATGATCTGCGGCATCACATAAGTTGGCGTAAGATAGACCAGCTCCAAATTCAACAAGCCAAACCATGACAGCCAATAGACACCAATCATAGCGGTAATAATGGCCGTAAACATCATTTTAAAGACTGTAAGATCTCTACCATAAAACTGTGCTGCCAGCTTCCTGGCGCTGCCTAAACCAGCACGTTCAAGGAAAAAACCAAAGGCCAGGCCTATGATCAAAGCAATCAAAAGGCTGGCCTCTTCTCCTATCCAGCCATTTTCATAAAAAGGTCCGTTCATATCCAAAGCCTCCTTACAAACCAGGCCATGCCATAGGCTCCGGCAAAAAGTGATATCATAAATAACCAGCTACCGACATTCATTAAAGCACCGCCCGTAAGGGCCTGACCACTGGTGCAGCCTCTGGCCAGCTTGGTGCCAAAGGCCATGATTATTCCCCCGACAAAAGAGAATAAGAATCTGCCATTTCTTGAGATCGACTTTCCTTTCTCCACTTTCAATTTGGTTCTGTGAGCAAAAATTCCCGACAGAAATCCACCTATAAGCACTCCCAGCACCTCAAATACCAGCCAGTCTTTGAGCGGGCTGACCGTACCATCCCCCAAGTAACCAGCATAGAAAGCGTTGGCACTAGCATGCGTTTCAGACACCGCATTAACCCCAACAGAAACCACAGAAGTCATGGCACCTGAAGCACCAATGCCTCTGCCCATTACCACGAAAGTAGTGAGCAGCACCAGCCCCAGACCAATCCCGCACAAGTACGGATTCCAGTAAGGTTGAGGCTGTTTTAGTGAACCTTTTGTCATCAGTTAGTCTCCAGTTCTATCGGTAAAGAAGCATCTGGCCCCCATTCGTAAAATGAGCCGTCATAGACCTTAATATCCTTGTATCCGAGCATCTTTGCGGCTGTGTACACCACAGTAAGCTGCATCCCGATATGGCAATAAAGCAGCAGCTGTTTGGAATGATCTAAATTTTGCGCCTTAAAAATCTCCTCCATCTCCTGCAAAGATTTGAACTTATAGGCCCCATGATCTGCAAGTTTGGCCAGGCTGGTATACGGAATTGACTTGGCGCCAGGAATATGACCTTTCCTACTCCTGCCACCATTACCAGCATCTATACCCTCATAGAAAACTGTTGCCCGGCCATCTACGATATTGACATTGTTGTTATTGAGATGCGATAGAACATAAGCTCTATCTGCCAATATTTCTTTTCTCGGTTTAGGGGTGAAGTTGCCCTTCTTTACCGCTTTCACCTCATCAGTAACTGCGCCACCCTCTGCCTTCCAATATTGAATGCCACCATCGAGTAGGTAAGTATTATCAGCATAACCCAAATAATCGAGGGTGAAGTAAACCCGGGTGATCATCGATACCCAATTATCGCTGGTGTAAATCACTACCTTATCACCATCATCTAAGCCCTTGCTTTCAAATATATCTTTAAGCTCTGCTACCGTTCTCAGATCAAAATCATGGGTATCATCATTAAAAGTATATTCTTCCCAGTCGAGCATAAGTGCTCCAGGGATGTGCTCCTTCGCATAACTTTCTTCTTTGCCAATTGCCAGTATGACAATATCATCATCATTAACCCGCTCCTGCAGCCATGATGGTGACACTAACATGTTTCTTGATTGTTGGCCAAAGCCGAATTGCACTATGACCAGTAGTAATAAAATGGATGTATATGTTTTTTTCATTTGTAGAATTTTAGTGCATTCTACGACATATACTTATACAGGTGAGTTAACGGTGAGTTAAACCATCACAACCAAAAGTTAAAAAAGTTAAGAGTAAGTTAAATAGGCCACCAAAATGCTTTGTATAATGTTAATTGGCTAATTTCGCTCTAATGAAATGGTCGCGCTACACCATAATTTCACTCTTTGTAGTGGTACTCTTATCACTGGCCACGTTGCTGTTTATTCAATATAACATCCTGCAAAAGGACATTGAAAGAAACCAGCGAAACATAGAGTTTTCTATGGCGAACATATTGTCAGACCTTTATGACGACATGATGTTTAATACTGATCTAGCCTTTCTTGTAGGCAGCTATCAGGGCACCGAAAATTTTAGCTTTAGCAATTCAGAAGAACTTAACCATCCGCTTCAGAAACTGCTGCAAACAGAACTTCAACGCGTAATTTCTTTGAACTACCCTTCCTTAGATTATCGGGTGGATGGTTTCCTTTCCAATGAATATGGCTGTTTAATCCATAATAACCATCGCTCCTACAGGCCAAAGGCTGAGGCTGAGGCGGTGCTGGGAGCTGAAAACCACCTGTGCTTTTGTATGATCCTGGAGAATACCCTGGACATTTCGATGACCTACACCAATAAAGAAGCGACCGTGCTCAGTGAAGCAGGGCCGATTCTTATCGTGACCTTTATCCTGATCATTTTTGTACTAGGTGCCTTCGCGTATATGATCTACACCATCAGAAAGCAGAAAAAACTATCTGATCTTAAACGTGATTTTATCAACAACCTGACCCACGAATTTAAAACTCCAATATTTTCCATTTCGCTGGCGGCCAAGTCAATGAAGCTCAGTCCAGATTTTAACTCCAGCGAAAAAATGAACGCATACCTCTCGCTGATCAGCAATGAAAGTAAGCGGCTGCAAACCCAGGTGGACAAGATATTGCAGATGGCGCTGATAGATTCCGGAAACCTGACCCTCGAAAAGAAAAAAGTTGACCTGCATGTTTCTATTCAGAAAGTACTGGAGGGATTTAAAATCATCATAGAAGAAAAGAAAGGCAGCATTTCCCTTAACCTGAAGGCTACCAAGCATAGCATTCTGGCTGATGAAACCCACATCAACAATATTATTTACAACCTGATAGACAACGCCCAAAAGTATACCGATAAGCCTCCAAAAATTGAAGTGACTACTGAAGATTCTAACGAAGGCATTATTCTAAGTATAAAAGATAATGGCGTAGGCATTAAAAAAGAGATTCAGCGCTTTGTGTTCGAAAGGTTTTACAGGGTGCAGAAGGATAATGCACCTCAAAAGAAAGGCTTTGGCCTTGGTTTGAGTTATGTTAAAAGTATCGTTGAAGCACACCAGGGAGTGATTAACCTGCAGAGTGAGTTTGAACAAGGCAGTGAATTCAAAATATTTTTACCCGCACAATGAACAAGATACTACTGGTAGAAGATGATCAAAGTTTGGGATATATCCTTAAAGAATATCTTCAGATGAACGACTATGAGGTAGCATGGCAGCAGGATGGTGAAGCCGGTTTAAATGCTTTCAAAGCTTCGCAGTTTGATATCTGCATTTTAGATGTGATGATCCCGAAAATAGATGGATTTGAGCTGGCCAGCGAGATCAAGAAAATTAACAAAGCTGTACCTGTGGTTTTTCTTACCGCCAAGTCATTGAAGATTGATAAGCTGAAAGGTTTTAAAACCGGGTGCGATGATTATATCACCAAGCCGGTAGATGAAGAAGAGTTGATAGCCAGAATAGGTGCGATATTACGAAGAAGTAATCCGGAGCCACTTGCTGTAACCGATAATTATAAAATAGGCACTTACACCTTCTGCACCAGCAAGCAGCAGCTGAAAAGAAATGATAACATAGCGCAGCTTACAGAAAAGGAAAGTAAAATATTGACCATGCTGTGCGCAGAAAAAGGCCAGCTGGTAGAGCGCGACAGGATCTTAAAAGCTCTCTGGGGCGAAAGCGACTATTTCAAACGCAGAAGTATGGATGTGTTTATCTACAAACTCCGCAAGCACCTGAGTGACGACATATCGATAAAAATCAGTAATATCCATAGCAAAGGCTTTATTCTGGAGGACTAATATTAGCCCGTCATGCCGGAAAATTCAGCCCTAAATTCTAAAGGGCTTAATTTATCCGGTATCTCCATTACGTCACCTCGAATCCCTTTAGGGTGAGAGGTCTCCCCATTAGTATAAGGAGACTTCTCAGTCGTACCTCCTTCGAAGTGACGACACTTACTTATTACCGTCACCTCGATTTCCGATGTAAATCGGAAGAGAGGTCTCCTGATTAATTAGCAAAAACTATAGGGAGATTTCTCACCCGATAAATCGGGCTTCGAAATGACGTTTTCTATTTAATCTTTTTCAAAGGATAAAATTTCAGGGATGACAATGTAACCCTATCTTTACCCCTCCAAAACCTTAATACTAATGAGTAATTATTCTATCATTTGGAAACACTTTGACAAAACCTCACCCATAGGCCTGCGCCTGAAAGCCAAAAAAGACTTTAGCCTCCCCTACTTCGTAGATGGCCCCGACAAAGAGCTTTTTGAAAATCAAAAACCGGTAGACCTGCATGCCATCCATTTGATCAGAGGCCTGTTAGTAGGCTACTTTGACAAACCACCAAAAGTAGACACCACCTTTGCTCAGCAGGTGACTAAAACCATATTGGAAGAGCATCAGGAAATGTTTGGCGCCAAGACCTTGGAAGATTTTATCCTCGATTTGTCGCACCACCTGAGGGACAGCAATGGCCAGGAAGCGAGCCTGCAGGCCCTGATGGCCGGTACAGAAATACTGCCTAACAGCAGCAAAATAAAATACGACTGCAGCCTCGATTTGCTCAACTGCCTTGATGATAATGTAATAGAAGAAAGAGCCGCAGGCATACAAAAACTACATCAGCTTTTAGCCGAAATAAAAAACACTGAGCTCCACCCTGACCTACTGGGTGATTTGGAGGTGATGAAGGAGGAGGCGAGGGGGATGGTGTAAGGAAAATACCTGAACATGTTGAATGGTTGCAGTATAATGTTAAATTACATCTTAAATTATACATATAAATAATCAGAATCATTTCAAATGAAATGAGAATCAAAATTAATGCTGTTAATAAACCAATTAATGCAAAATTTTAGAGAAAAAGCTGACCTCATTTGGAAAGTTGCCGACTTACTGAGAGGTGATTACAAGCAATCAGATTATGGTAAGGTGATTTTCTTTCTAAGGAAAATAAAACTAGTACGTTATTTCAAATAAGCAAATAGAGTACATACTTTGTCCAAACTCGCCAGTATTTTCTGCCGAATCGAAAGCATGGAACAATAATTTATCAAGACAAAGAAATTTTAGACTACATATAGAATGATAACAACAGAGATTAAAAACACCCTTTGTGAAATTTGGGATGCCTACATTTCTTCTGATAGAACAGTCAAAGACACTAAAGGGAATGTTTTAAGAGATATTGATAGTTCTCGACATGAGGTTATTGTAGATATTAAAAAAATAATAGATTCTTTTTTTCAGTCAGAAATAGACATCTATGAGTTCAAAACTAGTATTGATAGTATCAATAAGCGCAATAATTTATGGGGATTTACATCTATAAAAGGGCAAATGTTCTTCAACCAATTAGTTAAAACTAATGAGGGAAAAATTGATCAACTTACTCTGTTACTAAAAGAATGCATAAGTGAGCCCAAAGACCCCCAAGAAGCTTTAATTAAAATCAGAAAATTAGAAGCTTTCTGTGATATTATCATGGAAAAGGCTTCTGATAAAAGAAAAGTAGCTAAGTCCAGTTCGGTTGGATATTTTTTGTCTTACTTCTGGCAAGTTTTCAACCCCGAAAAATGGCCTGTAATGTATACATCACAAATTGCTTCTTATGTTGAATTAGGTCTCTGGGTGGATCAAAAGAACCAAGTTGATACATATAAATCCTTTTATGAATTAACTGATCAAATAAAGTTAATTCTATCAAAATATACTTCAAGAAACATTGACTACTGGGCAACAGAACATGCGTTTTGGAACTACAAAGGAAATCCGAACCAAAAACAAGAAATTAAGCAAGACGTAGTTGCAACAAAACATATTGAGCAAGAAAAAAAGATTACACTAAATGCAAGCTTTGATCTTGAAGATTACATCATTCCTAAAGTAGCTCGGCTAAAGGATATTGGTTCAAATAATGAGAAATCTGCCTCTTCTAAGGGGAGTGAATTTGAAAAAGTAGTAGCTGAGGTATTCAATCTATTAGACTTTGAAGTTGAAGCGCTCGGCCAAGGCACAGGCCGGAATCCTGATGCAATTATTAAATACAGGGAGGAGAATACCGCATTTATTGTTGATGCAAAAGCATATAGTGGTGGTTATTCACTAGGTGTGGATGATAGAGCGATTAAAGAATATATAAATCACTATTGTCCCAAGTTGATAAAACAAGGCTATAAGCGCATAGGCTTTATAATAGTTAGTAATTCATTTAAATCTAACTTCGATAGTTTTATAAATGATATTACCTGGAATTCTGATATCAGACGATTTATTCTACTTGAATCTGAAGCACTTCTTTATCTGCTGGCATACAAGACAAAAGATAAACACAGTCTATCAGTATTAATTGAAAAGCTTATTGGCTTTGCAAACCCGATAACCGCACAA
>NZ_SMLV01000412.1 GCF_009711525.1 Fulvivirga lutimaris | reverse complement strand
TTCGGTAATTTCATAAAATCTATGTTTTTCAATTAATAGTGCTACCGGTTTAATTGCCTGTTTTGATGGTTGCGTTAACTTAATTTCGTTTGAGTCTATGCTACTATTGATACTTAACGAAGAGCTATCCTCAACAGAGTGTAAGGAAAGAACGAACCAAAATGTAGTTCCTTTATTTACTTCGGAAATAACACCAATATTACCATTGTGCGATTCAATTGCCATTTTGCAAAATGTTAGACCTAATCCCGTTGAACGTATTTTGCCTGAGTCTTTAGCACTGATTTGAACAAATTTATCAAATATTTTGTCTACTTGATCTTGAGGTATACCTTGGCCAGAATCACTGATTTCAACCCTGATTTGATCATCATTATCTTCGCTGACATTAATAAATATTACATCACCCGCTTTAGAATATTTAATTGCATTGGTTAAAAGATTAACAAAAACACGAATAATTAGCTTCTTATCAACATTGATATTGTATGCCTTCTCTATTTTGGCTTTAACAGATACGCCCTTTTCATTTAATAAAAATTCTGTATCGGCAATGGCACTTTGTATAATGTCATTTAAGGAAACTACTGATTTATCAGGTACCATTTTAGTATCCTCATATTTATGAACATCGAGAATATTGACTACCATATTTAATACCTGCTTACCGAACTCCTTCATGCGGTACACCTGCTCATTAATTGTATAAGAGTTAGATACATTGATAATTCCATTAAGTGGGTTTTTTAAATCATGAACGATCATTCCTGTTAACCCTTCTTTGAACTTATCCAGCTCCAAAAGTTTTTCATTTGTAACCCTAAGTTCCTCGGTACGCTCAGCTACTGTTTTCTCTAATTGTAGGTTTAGCTGTTTTAGACGCAGTGAATTCAAGCGAATAATAACATATATAATTCCTATGCCTATTATAGCATACACTACAAACGCCCACCATTCTAAATACCATGGAGGGAGAACTTTAAATTGATATTCAAATGTTTCGCTCCATTTGTTGGCTTTATTAATTGCTTTTACTTTAAAAGTATAATCCCCACCAGGTAGGTTTCTATATTCGGCATAGGTTTCTGCTGTAGAATTCCATTTGTCATCAAAACCATTAAGCATGTAATTATATGTCATACTTTTTGGGTCAGTCAAATCTATTGCTGAATAATGAAAAGTAAGATAGTTATTGTCATGGGAAAACACTGGGTTTAAAGGATATTCATAGAACCTTGCTATTGAATCAAAAGTCAACCCAAGATCAAAATTATATGCAATGCTGTCTGATATTACATGATAATTAACTTCACTACCATTTATATCTACTTTGTTAAGTTGGATTTGTGGTTCATTTTCTTGGATAACAAATTTATCTAGATCAAGTCGAGTTATTCCTTTGCCCATTCCCCACCAAAGAACCCCATTATCATCCTCATGCACTGAATTTTGCACAACATCTAACCCATTTAGCAGTCCATCAAGCTGGGTAAAATTAGCTAATGTTGTAATGGCTTTATTATCATCAATACTTAAACAAACTATACCTACTTCTGTACCTACCCATAACCTGCCCTTAGAGTCTTCTATTAATGATAAAATCGTGTTACCAGTAATTATGTCATTATCTGTGTATTCTTTAATAACTGCCCCATCTTTATCATCTGCTATTAATACAAGACCTCCGTCTGTACCAGCCCAAATATTTCCATGACCATCAGTCAATATGCAACGAACAACTTTGTGTGGTAATCCATCCTTTTCAGTATATAATGTCAAACGATCTTCTTCTATTTTGGCAACGCCATCAAATGTGCCAAACCACATATTCCCTTGCTTGTCCTCAGTTATACAAAGGGTTAAGTCCTTACTTAATCCATGATTTTCATTGAACGTTTTGAAGCTTTTACCATCATATTTAGAGACGCCTCTGAATGTACCAAACCAAATATCATGATTTTCACTTTCATATATTGAAAATACTCGATTGTCTGTAAAACCATTTTCTGTAGTATATCTAGTAAATTTCTTACCATCAAATACTACTAAACCATTCATGGTGCCCATCCAATAATTACCAGAATGATCTTGATGAATTGTACATACCGAATTTTCCTGTTCCACAAATTTTGAATATGTTTCAAATGTTTTGCCATTAAATCGGGTAACTCCCACTAAAAATGTAGTGAACCACATGTCTCCAGCATTGTCCTGATTAATACATAAAGGGACTGAAGAAAATAGACCTTGTTCAGAAGTAAGATGTGTAAATGAATTTGGCCTGAATTTGCACAATCCTCCGCCATATGTTGCTATCCAAAAATTGCCATTAAAATCTTGAGCAATATCAAATATAACATCATTGGTAAGTCCTGAATTTATATCGATAATTTCAATTTGTTCTCCATCAAACTTAATAAGGCCAGCACCATTCGAACCTAACCAAGTGATACCGTCTTCATCATGATGTATAGTTCGATATTCTATTTTTTTCAAATCAGTTTCTGATGAATATGAAACAATTTTATCGGGTTTATAAATATTAAACCCATCATTTGTACCTATCCAAATATCTTTGTTTGCATCAATAGATATTGAATAACACATATTGTTAGATAATCCATTTTCCGAAGTTATAGGTGTAAATGAAACACCATCAAATGAGCAAACACCTCCTCTCGTGGCTATCCAAATAGTTCCATTATCATCCTCCACAATATCTTGAATATCATTGCTAGGTAATCCTTCTTTTGTCGTGTATCTGGTTACATTTTCTCCATCATAATGCCAAAGCCCACCCAGGTAGGATCCAACCCAAATTGCCCCCTTCTTGTCTTCGTAAATAACCATTACGTTGCGCTCTGTAAAGCCTTGCTCTTCTTTAAAATAGGTAAACGTGTCTCCATCAAACATTATTAATCCACCAAGGGTGGTTCCAAACCACAAATTTCCTTTACTATCAATCATAATTTCCTTGACGCTATTACAGTCGAAACCCTGTTTAACTCCATATACATAGAAATTATTACCGTCATATCTTGCAAACTTGCCCTGATAGGTGCCAAACCAAACATTTTGTTTATCATCAAATACAATTGTTTGAATGTTAGAACTAGGCATATTCTGGTCAACATCTAAGTACTGAATATCGAAGGCGGTGTTATCCTTATGTCTGAATTCCAATGCTCTTTTAATCTCTGGAGCTTTCGCCTTTACTTTGACGGGAGCGTAAATTGTATCGTTTTCATACACAAGAAATCCTTCTTTAGGAACTTTATATGTCTTTGGAAATGAGAACCCGTTCTTACCGGGAGTATTTGATGTTAATTTTTCAAAATCAATAGGTGTTACTTTTGGCTGAATCTTAATGGGTGCCAGAGAGTAAGGGGTAATTTTAGGTGATTGGGCCAATACCGTGGTTGGTAATGACCATCCATTCTGCCCGGGAATATTGCTAGGTATTGTATCAATATCAAATCTAGTTACTTTCTGTGCATTTATATTTTCAAAAATTGCTAATAACAAAATGACGAGAATATACTTGACCTGTTGTATCATGAAGTGGCTGATTCTTATTATTACTCTTAAATTAGTAATTCTTCAAAAAATACTTTAGTTAAGACAAATAATTAGGAAAAGGATATTATTGATAGTTTGGCTAAATAACTTCCAGCCCATTTAGTAAATCACTTCGATAGGTCTTACCAATGGGTACCTCATGTTTACCAACATTAAGATAATTGAATGTAATTGTATCCACTTTTGTAACATTGACAATATACGAACGGTGGGTCTGGATAAAATGTCGTCCTTGAAGCTTCTCCTTAAGCACTTTTAGAGGAGCGTTGCTAATCTTTTTTTGACCTTGGAAATGAATATAGGTATATCTACCATCAGCCTCAACAAACTCAATATTGGGAATAAATACCCTATCAATATTGCTCCCATTCTTGACGAAAATATAGTTTTTCAATTCATCCAAATCACTCTTATTTACAGTATGATTAGAATCTATGCTCATTAAATCATTTCTTCTTTTAGCCTTGTAAATGGCAAGATCAACTACTGCTTGTAAATTATCAGTGTCAAATGGCTTCACGATATAACCAAATGGTTGTGCTTGAATGATCCTATTTATTGTCTCCTGATCATTAAGTGAGGTTAGAAAGAGGTAAGGTATTTCAAATTCTAATCTAAGGACTTGAGCTATTTGAACACCATCAAAATCTCCTCCCAAATTGATGTCGAGTATAACCAAATCAGGACATGATTTAACTATGCTACTTTTAACATTTTCAAGTGAATCAACACAACCTGTAACTTCATAGTCAAATTTTTGAAGTGTTGTTGCTAAGTGTTTAGCGGTAATTTTATTGTCTTCAACAATGAGAATTTTTCCTTTTTTCATAAATCTTCAATGACAGAATTCTAATCGATCAATTCTGTTCATTCTTATGCATCAATAAGTAGTCATTCAGTAAAAATAGTATGTCTAAACTAGATAATTATCATGGTATATCTTATTAAGTAAAGATACCAAACATAAGTTTAGAGTGCTTCATAGGTAAGGGCTATTTCGTTGATAACATGAATTTTGACAGTCATTACAGAATTAGGGCCATCCATTACATATCTAAAATAGTATGCCTTCCATAATCCTAATTTGGCCGTTGAAATAGATGAAATATTATCAACATTGATTTATCAATATGACCATTACTAGAAAATTACTCTTATTTATGCTTGGTGTTTTATCCTTTCAAAGGGTGGAAGCGCAATGTGAAATTAATGCTGCTTCCCAATATTGTGTATTATCATCACCTATAGAGATACAACCCTTTCCTCCGGGAGGTACACTGACGGGACCGGGGGTATCAGCCTTCACTGGATCAGGCTTCAACTTTAATCCCGGAGCATCTTCTGTAGGTACTGTAAGCCTTGATTATAGTTTCACTAAAAAATACTATGTAGATAAGTCGGGGCCCTTCGCACCTGAAGATATTTTATCATCAGGCACTGATGTAGTATTTGGCAATTACGATGATGGTGTATCCGGTGCTTTGCCAATTGGGTTTGATTTTGATTTTTATGGCAATACCTACAGCGATTTTTATCTGTCAACAAATGGCGTGCTACGGTTTGTCTCTGGTGCGGTAAATGCATTTAATGTCAACTTGGTATTGTCAGGACAGTCCACTTTCATGGCTCAAACAATTGCTTTTTTATGGGATGACTGGGATAATAGTCCTCCACAAGGAACAATGAAATATGAAACAATTGGTACTGCTCCAAATCGTATTCTTATTGTAGACTTCACGAATATAGCTCATTATAATAATGACCTAACCAAGCCTGCTAACATCCAGCTAAAACTGTTTGAAACTACAAACGTGATCGAAATTCATAGTACAAACTCTTATACTTCATCAGCAACACAAGGAATTAAAGGGGCAGATAATACGGAAGTGATCATCCCAACAGATGCTTACATTGACCCGGATTTTGGTTTTACTTACTATCAGGAACGCTACAATACTAGTTGGAGCTATGAAGGTTATGCCATAAATGATTTTGTTGCCTTTATTCCACATGAAGACTGTTCAACGTCAGTAGACATCGAAATTACTGCGCCACCAACAACATTTGCAGGCGATGATATTGCAGTTTGCTATGGTGAAGAGGTTACTCTATCGGGTCAGGGCGCTTCAAGTTACACCTGGAATAAAGGTGTTGAGGATGGTTTAGCGTTTGTGCCAACCGAAACTACAACCTATACGCTTACTGGAAGCGAAAACGGATGTGATGTTACAGACCAAGTAACAGTAACAGTAAATCCGCTTCCTGTGATAGATATTCAAGCTTCTTCTGTTTCGATATGTCCTGGAGAAGAGGTTGTTTTAGAAGTTGTAGGTGAGGACACTTATGAATGGGAGGGAGGTATTGTAAATGGAGTTGGTTTTATTCCAACAGAAACGGCTACTTACATAGTTGTTGCTACAACTGCCAATAACTGCATGGCGATTGATGAAATTACAGTTACTGTTAATCCTGAACCCGTAGTGACAGCATCATCAACCTCTACTGATATCAATGGCGGTGAGTCAGTTACACTTACTGGCAGTGGTGCAAATACTTATGAATGGGATAACGGGGCAGTAGATGGTGTATCAATAATTCCAATTGGTACCACTACCTATTCAGTAATTGGTTCCAACGAATTTGGTTGTACAGATACCGATGAGGTAACCGTAATTGTTAATCCCGTAGATCAGTCTATAACTTTTGGAGCATTAGCAGATATGCAATTTGGACAATCCTATACACTCGAAGCAGTTGCCTCCTCAGGTTTAGAGGTGGCATATACCTCATCAGACGAAACTGTGGCAACAATCAATGGAGACCAGGTAACCATTGTCGGAATTGGTCAATTTGAAATTACTGCATCTCAAATAGGCAATGGTAATTATTTAGAGGCTACCCCAATTGTAAATACCCTAAATGCTATTAAAGCTGACCAAGTCATACAGTTCAATCCAGAAAATGCCAAATCATTTGGTGATCCTGATTTCAACTTAACCGCTTCAGTTATTTCCAACCTGCCAATTACATTTACAAGCTCCAATGAATCAGTAATTCAAATTAACGGAAATACCGCTTCTATAATTGGAGCAGGCGAGACAACGATTACTGCATCGCAAAATGGAGACTCCTTTTATAATGCTGCGCCTAACTCCACTCAAACAGTGATTGTCAATAAAGCTTCTCAAACCATAAATTTTGAGGCATTACCAGAAAAAACATTCGGTGAGAGTGCTTTTGAACTTTCTTCAACTTCTGATGCAGGACTTGAAGTGTCATTTTTAAGTTCTGATGAATCAGTAGCAGTAATCTCAGGTACAACAGTGACAATTGTTGGAGCAGGAGTAACAACTATCACTGCATCCCAATCGGGTAATAATAATTTTGAATCAGCTACAGATGTTGAACATACACTTACTATACATAAGGCCAATCAAACTTTATCTTTCGATGCTATACCAGTTTTAGGTATAGGTGAAAACTACTCATTATCAGCTATGGCAAGCAGTGGTGAAATGGTTGATTTTAGTTCTTCTGATGAAACTGTGGCTACAATTACCAACAATGAACTAACCATTTTAAAATTTGGAGAAGTGATAATAACAGCGTCACAAAATGGGAATTCTAACTATAATCCTGCAGAAAATGTAGAACATTCTCTGCTTGTAAATACGATAACCGGTACTCTAGTGGATGCCAGTAGGAATACTATAAATGTGTTTCCAAACCCAGTAGTCGACCTTCTTAATGTTAATATTGATAATAGTAACATAGTATCAATAGTCATGCGCAATGCTGCTGGGATTGTGATCTTCCAAAAATCAGTAGATACAGACAATGGTAGTATCAAAATTGATATGACCAATTTTCAAAAGGGCCTTTATAGCCTTCAGCTAAAAGGATCAGAATATCAAAAAATAATTAGAATACTCAAATTATAACAACCATGTCGGTCCTACTTCAATCCTCGTTTGTCGTAGGGCTGGCACTTAATTTCAACAACTATGAAAATTTTCAAATTAACTATTTCAATCATTGGTATAGGCTTTATTATTTGGTTTCAGTCATGTAAACAAAATGAGGATCCATCAACTCAGGAAATTCTAACAAACAAAATTTCAACTAGTTGGACTGTAGGTAATAATGGATCAGTGATGTTAGATGATAATGATGTGACCAGTTATTTTTCAGATTTTAACCTTACAATTTTTTCTGATAATACATTTACCACAACTGGCAATATTTCTCCAAGCCCCTGGCCTTTAAATGGCACTTGGAACTATGTTAAGAGTAGTGATGGAGTTGTTGACCTTAATAAATTAGTACGCGATGATGGACTCATTATGACAATCGAACTTCAAAATGATTCTTCTCTTATTATTTCATTTATGCATGACGAAGCAATTCATAATACGAGTCGAATACAAGCAATTACTGGTGAATATGTTTTTAACTTATTAAAAAAATAAAATATGGATACGCTAAAGTTAACATTTCGGGATAGGGCACAAGTTATATTGAATCGTGACGAATATTTTTTTGCTGTAGCAAGCCTAAGTCTAATACTTTCCATTTGGAAAGGTTCGCCCGGCTATTTAATAGGTATAAGTGCAGTAATGATAATGCTTTGGGCCAACCGTTGGAATTGGATAATAATTGGTCTTAGAAAAGCTAAACTGATTTCTTCAATTGTAAAAGCATTCATTTACTCGATAGGTATTTTTATTCTTATTGATATAATAACGCAGCCAATTATTGAAGGGGTATTCGGCCAAGTCGATATCTCATCATTGAATGGGTTGCGTGGAAATTTCATAAGCTATGTGTTTTTTATTGTCTTTATGTGGATAGTGGCCGCATTTGGTGAAGAGTTCTTCTATCGTGGTTTTATAATGAAACGTTTATCTCAAATATTAGGTGATACAACCAAGACATGGCGAATAGGAGCTTTAATAAGTGCTGTATTTTTTGGTTTAGCACATATGTATCAAGGTCCATCAGGGATGATAACAACTGGAATGATCGGATTTATATTGGGTCTAATCTTCATGAAAGAAAGAACATTAATAGTACCAATCCTTGTACATGGTATTTATGACATGATTGGTATTACACTTATTTACCTTGGTAAGGACCGTATTTTCATTGATTGGATTACTAATCTTGTGGCATAAAGTAGTAAACCGTTTAATAGCCTATATGAAAATGCACAGAAGGCAGAACACGAATCTGATATTTGACTAAGGTGAGCCAATCAACATTACTGTTCATTCTGGTAACAAACCTTTATTGTTTGTACTTTATCAGCATGGAGAAAAAAGAATCCCATGCTAATAACTATTATGACAATAAATTGTAAACTAGGAAGATATTTCAGTTAATTAACTCTTATACCAACTGCTTATACTTCCCCTTACTCTTTCTCACCCTACACATCACCACTTTGTATTCCGGGCACATGGCTTCGCTGTCATGCACATCGCTGGTAATGTTATTGAGCATAATTTCAGGGAAGTGGAAAGTTGAGCTCATCACACCCGGTTTTACTTCATCAGTAACAAAGGCTTTAATATCTACTTTGCCTCTCGGTGATTCTACACAAACCATCTGGCCGTCTTCAATCATATTTTCTGCTGCATCTTTAGGGTTGATGAGCAACACATCTTCTGTAAGGATGTCCACATTACCTGTTCTACGTGTCATCGTACCGCAATTGTAATGCTCCAGCTCCCGGTTAGTAGTAATGATATAAGGATAATCCTTACCGTGCGTTTCTACTTCTGTAGATTCTTTGAAGTTTTGGAAAGTGAACTTGCCTAATCCTCGTTTGAACTCTTTGATATGCAGCATAGGAGTATCTTTGCCGCCTTCAAATACCGGCCACTGTAAGCCATTATCACCTAAATTATCCCAGGTAATGCCCATAAAGAAGGGTACGATCTGCGAAATCTCTTCCAACATTCCCTCTGGTGTGTAAGGCGGTTGAGGATAACCCATTCTATTCATTAAATCAACTATGATTTCACCATCTGGCTTGGTGCCTTCCAATGGCTCTACCACTTTCTTTACACGCTGCACCCTGCGTTCACCATTGGTAAACGTGCCATTCTTCTCAAGGAAGGAAGCACCCGGCAAGATTACGGTAGCATGCTTAGCAGTTTCTGTCATAAAGATTTCCTGCACAACCAAAAGCTCCAGACTATCCATGGCCTTCATTACCTTTTGTGTGTTAGGATCGGTTTGTACCACATCTTCACCTATCAGCCACAATGCTTTAAGATCGCCTTTGATGGCCGCATCAAACATTTCAGGAATTTTATAACCGATATGACTTGGAACCTTTGCATTATAGAAGGTATTGTATCGAGCATTGATCTCCGGATTGGTCACATCCAAATAACCGGCACCCTGATGTGGCTGCGCCCCCATATCCGCAGCACCCTGCACATTATTTTGTCCTCTAAGTGGGTTCATTCCGGCACCTCGCTTACCTACATTTCCGGTAATCATGGCCAAATCAGCAATCAACTGAACGGTAAATGTACCCTGGCTGTGCTCTGTAACACCCAGTCCATGGAATTCCATGGCAGCATTAGCATTAGCATACGCCAAACTCGCTTCTTTTACCAAGTCTTTATCTACACCTGTGATGGCTGCCAGCTCATCCATATCGAGTTTCAGAATTTCCTGTTTAAACTCTTCAAATCCTTCCGTTCTTTTTGCCACAAAGTCTTTATCCATCACATCTTCCGTGATGATGTAATACAGCATCATGTTCAATAGCGCGACATTCGTACCCGGACGAAGCTGTAAGTGGTATTTGGCATATTTTGCCAATTCAATCTTCCTAGGATCGATAACAATTCCTAACGTGCCCTTCATCAACTTCTGCTTGATTTTAGCACCTGTTACCGGGTGGGCATCTGTTGGGTTGGCACCAATCACGATAATACAATCGGTATAGTTTAGATCGTCAATAGAGTTGGTAGCAGCACCTGTACCAAAGGCACGCTGCATGCCCAAAGCAGTAGGAGAGTGGCATACTCTCGCACAGCAGTCAATATTATTTGTACCCACCACCGCACGCATAAACTTCTGCATGAGGTAATTTTCCTCATTAGGTGTACGCGCAGAAGATATTCCAGCTATCGAGTCCGGACCATGATCAGCGATAAGCTGTTTGAATTTGTCGGTGATAAAATCATAAGCTTCATCCCAGGTAGCTTCTTCGAACTTACCATTACGTTTGATCAATGGCGTTCTTAGTCTGTCAGGATGGTTGTAGAATTTAAATGCATATCGCCCTTTAAGGCAAGTATGACCACCATTGGCAGCAGCATCATAAGGTGCCTGAATGGATAATATCTCACCGTTTTTGGTAGAAACCTCCAGGTTACAACCCACACCGCAATAAGTACAAACGGTTCTGGTTTTGTCCGCTTTAGCTACTGACTTAGATTCAAATACATCACTTATGGCGGATGTTGGGCAGGCCTGCGCACAAGCACCACAACTTACACAGTCAGATTCTTTGAAAGACTGATCATTTCCTTTGATGATGTGGCTATCAAACCCACGGCCAGCCATGTTCAATACAAATTCACCCTGCACTTCATCACACGCACGCACACAACGATAGCAGTTGATGCACTTCGATAAATCGGAAGTCATGTAAGGGTGAGAAAGGTCTTTTTCTCGTTGGAGGTGTGTTTCACCTTCAGGGTAGCGCACATCTCTAATACCTACACTTGCAGCTACATCC
The DNA here is from genome assembly GCF_009711525.1 of Fulvivirga lutimaris. GTDB lineage: Bacteria > Bacteroidota > Bacteroidia > Cytophagales > Cyclobacteriaceae > Fulvivirga > Fulvivirga lutimaris. The sequence continues at coordinate 26,558 of NZ_SMLV01000412.1, read as the reverse complement.
TGCAATTCGCAGTTGCCATTTACCTCACAGGTGAGGCAGTCTAGTGGATGGTCTGTAAGTACGAGCTCTATAATGTTTTTTCTAAGCTTTTGGATATTAGGCGAGTCAGGGTAGAGGTACATCCCTTCCTGCATGGGGCTATGGCAGCTGGCCATGGCTTTTGTTTTACCATCCTTCTGCAATGCCACATCTACGCTGCACACCCTACAGCTGCCGAAAGGCTCCAGGTTAGGTGCATCGCATAAGGTGGGAACGGATTTCTCGCCTTGATGTCGTTTTAAGAATGAAAGCATTGTTTCACCTTCATGAATGGGATAAGCCTTGTCGTTGATGTATGCTACCTTACTCATATCCTATTTTTCAAAATGTTTATTCAATTCATCACCAAAATACTGCAGTGCATTTTTTGCCGGAAGTGGAATGCCACCACCATGTGCGCACAAGCTGCCCTGCTGTAGGGTAGATAATAAATCATCAAATAATTCTCTCGAGATTTTATAATCACTATCCGCTGACTTCTGTAACATTTCGTGGGCTCTTTTTGTGCCTAAGCGACATGGGAAGCACTTTCCACAGCTCTCAAATGAGGCGAACTCAAACAGATGCTCTAAATATTTAATCATAGGGAAGTCTTCCGGAATACTTACCACAGACGCATGACCTAACAAGAAGCCATTGATGGCAAAAGACTCAAAATCTACATTCAGGTCTTTGATTTTATCTACCGGTACAATGCCGCCTAATGGACCGCCAATATGTAATGCTTTAACAGGTTTTTTGAATCCACCCGCCATTTCGTGCACAACCTTAGATAAGGGTGTACCCATTTCTACTTCGTAGATGCCCGGGTTATTGAAGAAACTATCGCAGCAGATGAGCTTCGTTCCGGCCGATTTTTCGGTGCCCAATGCTTTATAGGCTTTGCCACCATTTTTAATAATGTAGTGCAGCGCGGCCAATGTTTCCACATTGTTTACCACGGTGGGTTTGTTGAACAAGCCTTGCGTGGTAGGGAAGGGCGGACGAGTACGCACTTCCGGGCGCTGCCCTTCTATAGAGTTGATTAATGCTGTTTCTTCCCCACAGATATAAGCACCCTGCGCACGGATAACTTTCAGATCAAAGCTAAAATCTTTACCTAATATATTCTCTCCTAAATAGCCATTCTCTCGCAGCTCATTGATGGCATTTTCTACAATGGTGACGGATTCAGGATATTCTCCACGGATATACACAATGCCCCAGGTTGCGCCTGTTACATAGCCCGCTATCATCATCCCAAATAGCACAGAATGAGGTCGTTCTTCCAGTAAATAGCGATCGGAATAAGCTCCGGGATCACCTTCATCGGCATTACAGATAATGAATTTAGTATCGTTTTCTTCTTTTTTGCAGCTCTCCAGCTTAAATCCCATAGGGAAGCCGGCACCACCACGACCACGAATGGACGAGGTTTTAATTTCTTCTAATATTGCTTCGCGTGATTTTGCTAATGCATCTTTTAAGAAAGCATAGTGTGCATCAAAGCCTTCGTATGGAGCCGTAAGCACAGGGTTGTCACTCACCACATTGTAGAAATCCTTTGCAGGTGCTTTTGTATTGATGATATTATCAATTTCTGATGCCGACTTAGCTGAGTAGTTGGTGCCATTATAATGGAACGCCCCATTTTCATGACAGCGACCCAGGCAGGTCATGTGGCCAATTTCATCGGCTTTAAATTTCTTTAACAACGCATCGTGAACTTCCTGTTGCGTGCCGGCACAAAGGCAAGCCGAACCATTACAGACATACACTTTCTTGCCCTTGTTTTCGGGCTTCATAAAATCATAGAAAGTGGTAGTGCCGTAGGTGGAGGATTTTCCGATGAGAAACTCCTTGGCCAGGGCATCAAGATCTGCTTTTTCTGGGGTGCCTGATTCAGAAGCCAGCTGCCCCATTTTCTCAAACAGGTTATCGACAACTCCTTTACGGCCAGATAATTCACTTAAATTTTTAGACATGCTGCAGTTTTAGTAGTGCAAACCTTTGAAATAACTTCAAAGGCGTATTTTGACTACTAAATTTACCAGCAACAACTGAGGAATGCAATTGGAAGAAGGGTTAATATTTTAGATATAGATGATTGGGGTTAAGTCATTAATGAGTGCCCTGATGGAAGATGTATGAATTTCAGAAACTTAGGAAGATATTAGCTTCTCAAGCGTTTCTTCTACCTGACTTATATCTCCTTTAAATATAATGTTTCCATTGGCATCGATAATTATTGTTGTGGGATAATAAGCTATACCAAAATCATTCATCAATTCTTCTGAACCTCTAACAACAGGAAAGGTGTAATTTTTTTTCTCAATAGCAGTGAATAACTGATCAGGCCCATCATTGTACATAGGTCTATTTACTGCATAAAAAACCACTTGATCATTTTCACTGTATTTCTCATGTATACGCTGCAATTCAGGAAACTTTACCCAGCAAGTAGGGCAGCTTACAAACCAAAAGTCCATTACAACAATTTTATTTTTTATGAAGTCATTGTTGATGACGTTATCACTCTTGTCCAGAACATTGAAAACAGGAGCTTCAATACCCTTTAATTGACCATCAACAGACCCAAAATAAATCTTGCTATGGATAATTCCAGCCAAACCTATGGTTAATGTCAACGGAATGATAGACAGAAACATAGGCAATTTAAAAGACCGTTTTTTGTGGATTATGTATCCTGACATAACAGCTAGCAGGAATGAAATAAAAAACGGGATAGTGTTCAGTGTGAAATTTAAGCTTGAGTTAATTGCTTTAGGATAAAAAATAACCGGCAATGAAACGATGATGATAGCTAATATACCATTTGGTGATAATATGTTTTTTGTTTTTGATAATGAGTAATGGGTAATTATTGTAATTAAGATAAAAACTACAATGTGATTTAGAGACTCGGGCACACCTAGCATGCCAATGCCGATTAGTATTGAGAAGGTAATGGCAATTGCTGAAGTAATAAATATTAAGAAATAGAGTAATACTTTTTTAACAAACCGTACCATATAGCTTTGACTTTAAATTTGAATTAGAAAATATTTTAATGATGTTTTATATCATTATCCTCTTGAATCAAATTTGGTAAGGTCTGGTAAGTTAAAATTGTAAAAATCGGAGGTTTTAGATTTTTGTTTGAGAAACTGAGAAGGAGTGATGCCTGAGAAGGATTTGAAGTCTTTTATAAAGTGGGCCTGATCGTAATAGCTATTTTCTAGCGCAACATCTGTAAGAGAGGTGTGTTGGTGCTGCATCATTTGCTTGGTAGCTCGTGTAAACCGAACGACTTTTTTGTAAAAACTAGGACTGAAGCCTGTATGAGTACTGAATAATTCTCTGAACCTTCTGGATGAAAGACAAACAGCATCGCTCAAATAATCCATGCTTGGCGCATCTGTTTTTTTAATAAGAGACAAGGCCAATTTCAATCTATCATCAAATAGTTCAGGATTTATTTTAGCTGAAAGAAATCGTTCTATGGTAGCAAATTTAGCTTTCAATGATTGGCAGGTATAAATTCGGTCTAACAATTCATCATTTTCACTGCGTGAGAAAAACACATCCAGGGTGAGGGAGGTGTTTTGCAACTCACTCATAGGAATTGCTTTTAAGCAATACAAACCAATGGGTTTGAATTGCAGGTTTATGAACTTAAGGGTTTTAGTTCTTTTTAATGCAACAGGATTAGTCCAGGAAGCGAATATCAACGATTGCCCTTTATTTTTATGATAGTGGACGGGGTCGTCATTTAAAGAAATGGTCATGTTACTGGAGCCATTTGGAAAAAGACCGAGCCAACCTTCGATGATGTCCTCAGGGCTCATCTCCACGTAGCCCATGCAATTGATTACTTGCTTTACGACTGGGTTTTTTGGAAAATAAACTGCCTGTTTCAATATTGCAATGACTTATGGTTCAATAAATTAGCCATTTTTGAATTAATATAAAAGCTGGATGCTTAGTGGAGGATTTTTCCAATCTATACTAACACTTCCGGCAACTGTGCTTACGGAAGAAGTACAAAATTAATTGACAGATTTCAACCAGTCTATTAACTTATCCCAATCGGAGAACTGCTCTACAATTATTGTAGCATCCTTATTCTTTTCAGCTTTGCTTTTCACGCCACCACCAGAAATTTTAGCAAAAACATCTTTTTCATCCAGGTATTGGGCATGATGTAGTTGTCCTCCCTTAAGGTGCTTTAGCATGGCAGGGAACATCACATTAGCTACATATTCTTGAGATTCTAGTGCGATAATACCGATCTTACGAATGTCAGCCACTAACTTATTTGTGTTTAACCCCTGAAAAGCCTTTGTCAATGCTTCATTAATTACTAGAAAATCAGCATGATTCTTTACATTTTTCAGGTATTCAAGAAACAGAGTGTCTAAATCCTTATCGTAGTAAACTTTTGCTGTCGCAGATTCGAAATATATTTGATGGTTATCCATAGGTGCTCCGTTGATATAATTGTAAAAATGTAATTCCTTTCCAATATACTAGTTAATCTAATATTTAAAGTATTACCAGTGTTTGATACTAGCTACAATATGAAGATCGTTAGGGAAGAAAAAGGTCGGATTTTTGACACATTATCCGTTATTCCGAACGCTTATAGTAAGTAATCAGACTTTCCATTACTACAGAAGTAAGTATCAGTAGTCCACCGATAATGGTGGTGAACTCCGGGTACTCTTTTAAAAATAGCATACCTATAATAATACCATAAACCGGCTGCAAGCTGCTGATAATACTTGCTGCAGTAACAGAGAAATTTTTGAAACTATAGATGAACCAGGTGTGACCAATAGCGGTGGTTAATAATGCAAGCAGCATGATTTCAGAAACATGCGTTGAAATATTGCTCATATCCATTAAAAAGTAACTGGGCGCTAAGACTATTGAAATTACTAAAAGCTGATAAAACATCAGAACAGAACCTTGATATTGGATTACCTTGGTTTTGGTCATCAGGTTTCTGAATGAATAGAATATGGCCGACAAAACGCCCAAAACAATGGCTTTGGAATAGTCATGTTCAAGGCTGAATGAAGGAATAATCAACAATATGCCAATGATCACCAATATGCCTAAAAGCAGATGAATGACTTGAAATTTAGTTTTCAGCACCAGCGGTTCTAAAAAGGTAGTGATCACCGGGTAAGTAAAAAGAGAGATCATACCAATGGCAACATTAGAGAGTTTTAAAGCATAGAAATAAGTGATCCAGTGGAGGCCCATCAAGAGGCCACTTAGAAATATGGTTCGAACATCGCCTTTATGAATTTCAAAGCTAAATCCTTTCCATTTGCAAAACAGGAAGATGAAGATACCTGCAATGACTGCCCTCAACCCTATGGTGACTGGCACCGGTAGATCAATATACTTACCCAATGCCCCGGAGGTACTAATAAATAGTACAGCAAAGTTGAGTTCTAATAGATGTTGGAGGCGTTTGTTAGTTGGCATGGTTTAAAGAACCAATGATATATGTTTTTATGCGATTTCAAAACCGCTATACTCATATGAAGCTCTGAGATATAATATTTCTCCTTTCTCATTTACTCTCTTCTTGTCTCAATCTACCTACGATTGGATATGAAAAGGCCAGAAATCTTCTCATTGAATCATTAAGAAAACTTCTGGCCTTGTGTTTTATATAGCTGTATTAATTAAATCTTCTGTGATTCAATCCAGCGGTCGACATGTTTTTCTAAGATTGACAATGGCATGGCACCCCCACCTATAACAGTGTCATGAAACGCCCTGATATCAAATTTATCACCAAGTGCTTCCTCCGCTTTGGCTCTTAGTTCTTGTATCTTTAGCATGCCTATTTTATAGCCTGTGGCCTGGCCCGGCATTACCATATACCTTCTTACCTCTGCTTTAATGGCGCCATCGGCTATAGAAGAATTTTCTTTAAAATACTTTATGCCGTCTTCTTCTGTCCAGCCTTTAGCATGTAATCCTGTATCCACTACCAGCCTTATGGCCCTCCATATTTCATTTACTAATCTGCCAAAATCATAATACGGATTTTTGTATCCACCCATCTCTTTGGCTACTACTTCAGAATACAAAGCCCAACCTTCTACATAGGCATTGTACTCACTTTGCCTTCTAAACTGTGGTACTGATTCTAATTCCTGAGCAATAGATATTTGCATATGGTGGCCTGGGTTACCCTCATGATAGGCTACACCCTCCATAGTTGATTTTGGCATACTGTTCATATCAGACAGGTGAACATAATAAGTTCCCGGTCTTGAGCCATCAGCTGTGCCCTGTCGGTAATGCTGTGGTGCGCCATCCTGCTCTCTAAAGGCCTCAACACGTTTTACCTCTAATTGTGCCTTTGGTAAGATGCCAAAAAAGTCAGGTAGCTTGGCTGAAATAGAATCTAAAAACATTTTGGAATCATCTAGATATGCCTGTCGACCCTCATCTGTATTGGGGTAGAAAAATTGTGGATCTGTATTCACAAATTCAAAAAACTCTTTTAGAGTGCCTTCAAAACCTACCTGATTTTTTATAGCCATCATTTCTTCCTGAATCCGAGCCACTTCTTTCAGACCTATCTCATGTATTTCCTCTGCTGTAAGATCGGTAGTGGTCATTTGTTTTAACTTGTAATTATAAAAATCCGCACCATTGGCATGTCTGCTAACACCAGTAGGGGCTTCTTCAGCATTAGCCATTTCCTTTTGAAACCATTGCAGCAAGTTGTCATAAGCTGGTTTAAAATGTTTGGTTAATGCCAGCTCTGCATTGGTTTTTAACATATTGGCTTCTTCAGTGCCTATTTCGTTTTTATTTTGTAAGGCATCTACTTTACCGGAAATATCATTCCATAATGGGGAATTTTTATCCGAATCATTAAAGGGGTAGCCGTCTAGCAACGCTTCCGTTTGTGTTATGGTTATTTCAAAAGAGAACTTTGGAGGAATAATGCCTTCTGCTGCCTGCTTTTTTGCACGTTCGGTTAATTGATTTATAGCACGACCTAACTCGGAAATTCTTGATGTATAATTTTTCATATCGGCCACACTATCAACCCTATGAAGATTAATAAGTAGGTTGGGCAGTTGTGTATGTACTGACCTCATTTGATCATAGATATAATCCATATTTCTAAAGGCCGAGCCTTCCTTTCTTAACTCATAACGATATACCCAAAGGTCATAAGAGAGCTTGTCATCTGCATTTAAGTTTTCATAATCAAATGTAGTTTTTAGCTCTTCTACAGTGGAGGCCATCCATGCAAGTTGCTTTTCCTCTGCCTCTTCGCTCATGTCATCCAGTTTGTCATATATATCTTTCCGGCCCAAAAAAGTGAGTGTAATTGGACTTTGCTGAAGCTCTTCTTCGTACTTTTCGTCAAGCCAGGCATTAATGGCTTCGCTCTGATCTACTACAGGTTTTTCTTTTTCAGCACAGCCAGAAATAAATACTAAAAACAGTATTGTTATTAATATTTGATTGATTTTTAGATGATGCATGTTTTTGGGTTTTATTAAAAGCGATATTTTTTTGAAATCAAGATAAGTAAATTTTAAGCCAAACATCAAATACTACTATTGATTTCGAAATTACTATACTCATAAGAAGCACGGAGATATAACACTTCTCCTTTTTCATTTACTCTCCAACTCTTTCTGAGCTTTGGAAAATGAAACCCTTCCACTTCTATTGTTTCTATATTGCGAACAAGAGAATAATGGTCTAAGTGTTTGACAGTATATCCGGTCATTAAATAAGACTCCTTATCAAAATACACCCACCAGGTATCTGAAGTGGTAAGATTGTCTTTTGATGATGAATTGTACACCGCTCGAAGAACATAAACTTCTTCTCCTGTATTTAATGTTTTAATGCCCTCATAGGTTAATTCCGGACCTTCATCAGCTAATTTGAAAGGCTGACTGATCACAAACAGAGCGCTTTGCATATTGTTGGTAAGCGACTCTTCATTGACCTGTTTGTTGAGTGTATCATTCACATATTCTTTGATCTGGCCTTGCTCAAATACGATTTGCTTTTTGTCATTCCCTTCTTTGCTGAGAATATTAATCTCCATATTTGGCAATAAGGTATAATCATGAAATTGTTGCGCTGCCATTTCCACTTCTCCTGACTCCAAATACAATTCATAGTTCTTGTTGTATTTCAAAATTTTTATTGCCTTCCACCTTTCTAAACCACCATTCTTCTCTAAGGCTTTTTCTAAAAAGGATTTGACTTCTGAAGAATTAATATGTGCTAATGAATTCTCGGAAGGCCGACTGCAGGAAATTGCAATAAGTAGTAATATAAGAAGTGAGAATGATTTAATACTTGTCATAGGACTAAAGATACTGAATTCATTATCACATGGATAATATGGCAAACAGGTGGAGGCGAAATCAATACATAATTTAGTTCCAGTAAGTGGATGGGGCTTGTTAGTTGATATGGGATATAAAGCCAAGGTAAGAAGCTTTTTTAAAGCTTAAACTCAGTCAAATTGTTATTAGCATCAAAAATATGAGGATAATGTTCTTTTAGCATTCTGACCATAAACTCTAAGGGTACATCCTCGAAATGCCCATAGTCATCTATATATTCCATGAACTTACTCCCTTCACTATTGTATTGCTGTAAAAAGGAATTGTTTTCCCCATCAAATTCTAGAGGTTCTACGTTGAATTTTTTACACAATGACGCATTAAATGCAGGTGACATTTTGAGCCATTTGTTGTTGAGAAAAACGTTAACCATTCCATGAGGAGATAACTCATTAGAACCAAATTTTTCTATTAACCTTTCGACAGCAATATGATTTTTAACTTTCCCTAAATGTAGCCTTGCTGGTATTCCCAGTGCACGAAGGCATGCAATTAACAGTATCGATTTTTCAACACAATTGCCTGTAGACTTTTTAGCGATAAAACTAGATCTATAATGCTCTTTTGAAAAACTTATGTTGTAGGGATCATACTTCCATTGATCACGTATTTTGGTATAAATATCGATAGCTTTTTCTTTATCCGAGATAGACTCATTTTTATAGTCAGATATCAGCTGTTGAATCGAAGTGTTTTCAAAGTCAAAATAAAAGGTGGGTTCTAAATATGGCATCTTCATCTACAATTCACATTTCTTATTGCTTGCCCAACCACGATGCTTCACTCTGCGGACCCAGCATTCCTTCACATGATTGTAACAACTCTTGAGTATTATAAACTTTGCCCTGCTTGATGACTGTATGCACATTGTGCGTGTTATAAATATCTTCCAACGGATTTCCTTTTACGATCATCAAATCTCCCATTTTCCCAACTTCTATACTTCCCAGCTTGTCTTCAAGACCCATGGCTCTGGCGCTGTTCAAGCTTGCTATCTTAATTACCTCATGATTTGGGATGCCAACTTCAGACATCAGGGCCATTTCACGATGGGTATTGAATCCAGGAGTTTTAAAGTCCCAAAGAAAATCCAAGGTTAAAGGTCCATCAGTACCCATAGATATCAATCCACCCCGGTCATAAAACCTTTTTAAGAGCACCTTACTATTCTCATAAAACTGAATTCTGGTGGGGTGATATTTTGCCGGGTTGGTCTCAACAAGAGCTTGTGCATATGGGGCCCAGTATTTCTTTTCGTCTACCCAATAGTCTAACCACTTATCTTTGCTTTCTGTGAACCCACCAATCACCGCCAAAGTAGAATTAAAATACACCTTATGGTCAATGAGCATGTCCATTGATTTATCAATTAATGGATTTGCTAAGTCCATTTCACCAACTTCTGCATAGCCATTTTTTACACCCGGTAGTGCCACTCCACCAGTATAATGTTCCAGGCGATCAATGCCCATTGGAATGGCAATTCCAGCACTGACACTTGGGAATTTAGAGCCACTGAGGTGCCCTGTTACTGTCAGGTCGTGCATGTGTGCCCTGTCTATAAGAGCTTCTAAATGAGCTGCACTGATGTCTCTGGCTTTGAAGCCGGCAACTCCTTTGGCTGCCCATTCATCAACAATCCTGTAAATATCATCAGTGGAATAATCAGCATTCCATCCGGGAGCCTGATCTCCAAAATATGGGCCTGAATTGAGTATTCTTGGTCCTGTTGAGAAACCTTTGGATACATTTTGTTTGTAAATAAACACGGCTTCAGGATCAACTTCCCCGCAAGTAAAAATGGTGGTAATGCCATTGGCAAGGTATAGCAATGGAGTGGCAAGGGTGTCTTCCTTTACCATTCCTTTATGAGATACTTTAAGATGTGCATGAAGATCAAAAAGCCCTGGAAGAACATAGTCATCATCTTCCAGATTAATGTGTGGAATTGTGTTATCCTCATTGATATTACCTATTGTGAAGATCTTTCCACTGTTAATATGTAGTCCGGGATTTTTTACCGCAGATTCAGAATCTGGTAAAATCAGCCAGCCACCTTCCAGAATCAAATTTTGAGCATCAACAGAAATAGTAAGTAAGATGCTAAGCAATAGTAGGAATGTACCTCTTTTCATAATGATCAGGATCGGGTTAAGGTAAAGCTGCCAATACTAATATATGAAAATATACATTGGTGACTTTTTAGAGAATGTTTCATCCTCTGGTAACATGCTATCGTGTCATTGAATTAGATGCCGCTCTTAGCTACTGGGTTTGATGAACTCCATAGCCTTATCCATTTGCGAGATGTCAAAATATCTTTCTTCATACCCTTTTTGCAATCTTTCAAAGAAAAAATTATCAATAGGTACCATCGCTTTTAGAATATTGGAATGAGCAACAATGGCAAGATTTCCAAGGTGTTTGAAATTTCTAATTACCCAGATCATGTCTTCCATGAAAGCCTTCACGCTAGTGTGACTAATTTTCATTTCATCCAATTTTACCAATACATTTACATGGTCATAACCAGCTTCAATCTTCTTATTGAAAAATTTTTGAGCTAGTTTTTCATCTGTTTCACTGAAGCCATCTATTACTTCTATGGCCAGTGAGTTTCCTTCAAAGGTTTCAATTTGTTCTATCATGACTTTTTTATTTTAAGCGTTACTATAATATTACATTAAACAAGTACCCTGAAATGATGATGCAAACGGCTACCACACCAAAAAAGGTGGCTATCAATTTCATGGTCATTACTTTTTTTAGCAGCATGGCTTCTGGCAATGACAGTCCTACTACACCCATCATAAAGGCAATGGCGGTGCCCAAAGGTATGCCTTTGGCCACCAGCACCTGCACGACTGGAAGTATGCCTGCAGCATTGGAGTACATAGGTATGGCCAGTATAGTGGCCATCGGAACCGCCAGTAGATTTTCTTTACTCATATACTTCTCAAAGAAGCCTTCTGGAATGTATCCATGCATCAACCCACCGATTGCAATGCCAATGATCACATAGGGTACAATTCCTTTCAAAATTGTGACTACCTCGCTCCAAATCAAGGGTAAACGCTGCGTGAGGCTGGGCTGCTCATTTTTAAATTGGTCTTGCTCTCTTTGTGCATTAGCCAACACCTCTTTTACCCAAGGTGTTAACAAGTTTTCTAATTTGAGTTTTTGAAGTATAATGCCCGATATGGTGCCCAATAATATGCCACTGATAATGTAGATAACAGTGGTCTTGATACCAAATAACCCAACAAACAAACCTATAGCTACTTCATTTACCAGTGGTGACGTGATAAGGAAAGCGAAGGTGACTCCCAGAGGAATACCGCCTTTGACAAATCCTATAAAAAGTGGTACAGATGAGCAGGAGCAGAATGGGGTAACTACACCAAATATGCTGGCTATTAGATATTCAAATCCATAAAGTTTATTTCTCGACAGGTAATTTTTGACGCGGTCAATAGGGAAGTAACTATTGACAATTCCCATAAGGAAGATGACCGCTATTAGTAGAATTAAGATCTTGACTGCGTCATAAATAAAGAAGTTCAGCGCTTCGGCTAAATGCTGGCCTCTATTTAAATTAAAGAGGTCATAGACCAGCCAGTCGGCAATGTTTTGCAACCAATCAAACATGATCAGTTAGTTTAGGTGAGCTAATATTTCTTCTTTTGAAGGAATTCTACCTTTGGTTTTAATCTCATTATCTACGACCAATGCGGGAGTAGCCATTACATTGTATTTCATGATCTCCTGAATGTCTTCCACCTTTTCAATTGTGGCGTCAATGTGGTTTTCAGAAACTACTTCTTTTACTAAACCGGTAAGCGTTTGACATCTGGAGCATCCACTGCCTAAAATTTTGATGTTTTTTGACATGATTTCCCTGTTTTAAGTATCTCATAAAGTTACACTCACACTATGACAGGGAATATGATGATTGTCAGCCTTATTTATTCTTTTTGGCAGGAAACTAATTTATTTTCAAAATAACTGCTTGATATGGCTTCAGAGTAACGGCATCTCCATCCACAGGGCTTGAAGCATAATTATTGATTAATATTTCACCGGGCATTAGTCCTTCAGGCAGATTCGCAGTAGCATCAGAATCAGAGAAATTTAATAATACAAGTAACTTTTCATCTCCCTGAATTCTGGTATAGGCATGTATCTGTTCATGATCGTCAAGAATTATGTCATAGGCACCATAGACTAATACCAGATTGCCTTTTCGAAGGTGTGCCATTTTTCTGAAGTGATTAAGCACACTATTTGGGTCGGCATCCTGGGCGGCCACATTCAATTCTTTGTAATTAGGATTCACTTTTTTCCAGGGCTTGCCTGTGGTGAAACCAGCATTTGTTGTGCTATCCCACTGCATTGGCGTTCTTGCATTTTCCCTTGAGCTATAGTTGAGCACTTTCATAAACTCCTTCATGTCTTCCCCTTTAGCCATTGCACTTTTGTACTTCCCAATCGCATCTATATCAACATATTCTTCAATGGTAGGCATATCAATGTTGGTCATGCCCAGCTCATCACCATAATACGTGTAGGGTGTACCTCTCATACTTAGGAGAAAAGTGTTGAGCATTTGTGTGGACACGGTTCTGAATTCGGGACTGGGATTGCCAAATCGGTTGACCAGTCTAGCGTTATCATGGTTCGACAAAAAGATGGCTACCCAACCATTCTCTGCAAAGGCACTGTCCCACTTACTGAATACCTTCTTAAACTGTGAAAGCTCGTAACCAGCCGGAGTACGCGCCATGTCCACATATTCAAAATGATAAGCTACCTGAAGTTCTTTTCTGTCAGCATCTACCAGATCATGTGCATCCTGAAGCGTACTTCCTGATCCTTCTGCAACGGCAAACACATCATAAGGCTCCATAACCTCTTTATACATTTCTTTTAAGTAGTCATGCAGGGCAGGTCTTAGGCCATGATATTTGATGAAATCTTTTTCATAACCCTCTGGAAACTCAGGATAAGTGATGTCTTTGCTGGCAAATTGAAAGGCATCCATTCTAAAGCCATTGACCCCTTTTTCTGCCCAGAATTTCATGATGTCATACACTTCCTGACGGAGTTTTGGGTTTTCCCAATTCAAATCAGGCTGTTGTTCAGCAAAAGTATGGAGGTAGTAAGAATCCGTTTCTTCTACATAATCCCATCCGCCTTCAGGATCGAAAAGGCTGAATCGGTATGGAGGCTCGCCTTTTTCTGCAGGCCACCAGTGATAATAATCACGGTACTGGCTATCTCTTGATTTCCTTGCTTCCTGAAACCACATGTGTTGGTCACTACTATGGTTTACCACTACATCGAGTACGAATTTAATACCACGATCTCGCATGCCATTGAGCATTTCTTCAAAGTCAGCCATGGTGCCATAGCGTGGGTTAATGGCCCTATAGTCCGCCACATCATAGCCGTTATCTACCATCGGAGATTCGAAGAAGGGATTCATCCATACTGCAGTTATTCCCAAACTCTCAAGATAATCCAACTCTTCGATGATGCCTCTGAAATCACCAAACCCATCACCATCAGAGTCTTTAAAACTTTGTGGATAGATCTGATAGAGTGTGCCTTCTTTCCACCAGTCGGAGTTGGTAGCCATTGGGGTGGTAGTTTCTTCTTTAGGCTTTTCGCTGGTACAGCCTATAAGTATAAATAGGCATAATATGGTAATAATAGAGGCTTTCATAAGTTCAGGTTTTTTGCATTCTGTTGTTTAATATACAGTTTAAGTAGCTTGCAGAAAAGTAAGGAAGAATAATAGTTGATTGGGGTACGGTTAGGTTTGTTTACGAGGTGCGCTATACTATTTCTTCTTTTTCTTAGGCTTGGGATTTGGAAGTTCTTTGAGTGTGATGCGCACCAACTCGCTAAGCCATTCGCTGTCCTCTATTTTATCTTCAATCAGAAAACTGTTTTTGGCTCCTGGATAGGGCTGAGCTTCTACAACATCTTTGATATAAGCTCTCCCAGATTCTGTAGGTTTTATAAAAAGCTTGTTGTCACAGATGAGCCCAAAGATCTTTTTATTGCTGAAAATGCCATAGTCGCCAAACATCTTGCGGGTGGTTATCTCACCGGCATTTTTAATTTGGTCTGCTATAAAATCGACAAGTTCCTGGTTCGAAGCCATTTCTATTTCTCCACCTTAAAACCCTAACCCCTTAATATATCCTTCATTCTGAAAGTTGTTTTTGTATAATGAGTTCTCCAGAAACTCATTCAGGGCCTTTTGCACTTTGCCTACATCGGGTCTGTTTTCCCGCATCTTAGCATAAGATGATCGGTCGCTTTTGGCATATTCGGTAATCAAATGATAATCTTCAGGCTGTTCGAAGTTCATTATGCCAGCGGTGTTGTTCATTTTCTTATATGGCCAAAATGCCCAGCTGATCTTGTTTTCATCCAGTAGTGTTCTGAAGTCATTTACCCATTCATCTGAGTTCTCGCCAGTCTCACCGATGTAGATTGGCACATTATGCTTTGCACTAAAATCGAGATAAGTCTGTACTGACTCCTGATTAACTTCAAACCAGTATTTGTGAAATTCATAAACCACATTGTCATCAAAAATGGATTCAAAGACATCAAAATTTCCTGCCCATATAGAGCCGTTAAGGAAGATGGTGTGATCCTTATCTACTTTCCTGATCTCAGAAGTGATGCGTTTGTAAAGATTAAATAATGCTGGATTTAAAACGGGCAGTTCGTCCTGAAAATAATGCGCCACTGGCTCATTAACCAGATCATAACCTATAATAATCGGGTCACCCACATACCGCTCGGCTATCTTTACCCAAATGTCAGTCATCAGGTCTTGTGATGATTTGCTTTTGAGTAGGTAAGGGTAGCCATAGCTGTCATCAATATTATCCCCAGTTTGTCCACCCGGGGCGCAGTGCATATCTAATAACACATATAATTTTTCCTGCCGGCACCATTCTATCACCCGGTCAAAATAGGTGAAGCCGGCATTGCGCTTGCCCATGTACAGGTCTTCAGTAAACAGTTTATAATGGAATGGCAACCTGATATGGTTGGCACCAATGCGCTTGAGGTATTTGATGTCTTCCTGAGTGATGTAATTCTCTAGAAATCCATCCCAAAATACTGTGAGGCTATCAGGGCCAATCAACTCATAAAGCAATTCATCAATTTTACGAGGTGCATTTACCTGCTCCATTTTAAACATATAGCCTTCGGGCACCAGCCAGTTGCCCAGGTTAGTGCCTTTCAAAATAATGGCCTCGCCTTGCTCATTGACCAATTCCTTGCCTTTGGTTTTGACAAAGCTTACCGACTTGTCATAAAGTTTTTGGGCAGGTTGTTCTACTTCTTCCTTGGCGGGTTCCGGATTACCACAAGCTGATAATAGAATTAACAGAAAAATTGTAGCAGCACCTGTGGTGCTTAGGTTTTTATTCATTTTTTGAGTCTACTTTATTGATGAAATCTATAACTCCTTTGAAGTAGGTTTCCTGATCGTCATACATAGACCAGTGACTACCTTTTGAACAGTACAGGTAACTTCCCTGAGGGAACTGGGTAGCCATCCATTCCATATATTTTGGATCCATAGTATCGTGTTCTCCACCAATGGTTAGGGTAGGAATAGTCACTTGCCCCAAATCTTTACTTCTGTCCCAGTCTTTTAATAAGGCATCTCCAACTACACCAAATTCGCTAGGGCCCTGCATGGCCAGGTACATATCATAATTGATGTTTGATAATGCCCTGTTTACAGGATCAGGCCATTGCTCCAAAGGCATACGAAGCACATGCTCTGGATAGTAATGCGTGTAGATAAGCTCTGTATATCTCGGGTTGGTATAATCTCCTGCTTCCTCAAATGCCTTTATTTCTTTTAGCACTTCTGGATCAAGTTGAGGACCGAGTACCTCGTTGGCATATTTCATATATTCAGGAATGGAAGCTACCATATTAGAAATGATCAATGCCTTCATTTTATCCTGATGCTTTAAAGCATATTCCAATCCTAAGATACCGCCCCACGAGTGACCCAATAAGTAGAAATTAGAAGCATCGAGCCCCAAAGCCACTCTCACCTGCTCCACTTCAGCAACAAATCTTTCAATGGTCCAAAGGCTGCTGTCGTTAGGTTTATCGCTATAAAATGACTCTAGCTGGTCATAATAGTAATATTGTATTTCCTCTTTAGGGAAGTAAGAATCAAAGCATTCAAAATATTCATGCGTAGCTCCAGGGCCTCCATGTAGTAGCAATACCTTTTTTGTTGGGTTATTACCTACTCGCTTAGTCCATACCTTAAATTCACCAGCAGGCGTTTTTATGGGAATCATTTTAACACCCCCACTCAGCTTATCGTCATAGCCAGAATAGTCAAAATAATTACTTTGAGGTTCTGCTTCAGTGGCAGTCTCTTTAGGGGTGTTGTTGCAGCTCTGAAATATTGCCACAACTATCAGCAAGGTGTAAAATTGAAGTTTCATGGTTTAAGTTGATGTATGAATTAGTAAGTAATTAACTTAAACCTACAATTGCAAATATGATTTTTTGAAAGCGGTTGTCCGCCCTTACCAATACCAACTATTTAATTTTAATAATTATCTTTAGTTGAACAATACCAATCAAGTGCAATGACCGATATAATCATATATGCCGCTGTTCTAGTCTTCGTAGTGACTGGATTGATTTATATCAAAAACAAGTTAATGGGTAAAGACAAGGAGTAACCTTTATTTCACTTCACATATACCGGCAATGTTGCATTTCAGATGGTCAATAAAATTCAAGAGGTACTGTTGAGAGTCCTGTTTATCAAACATAACAGCATACCAGTTTCTAAATAAACCTTTTTTGGTAATAGGGATAGCGTTTAGAGATCGGTCTTTTAGGTAAGGTGTGGCCATCCATTGTGCCATCACTTTTATGCCTAATCCGGCTTTTACCATTTCTATTACTGCTTCAGTTACCTGTATAGACATCACTTTCTTTGGCTGAACACCAGCAGGCATCAATACACTTCTTATTACCTCTACTGACTCTAAAGGATAGGAGTGAATGATCAGCGTTTCATCAGCAAAGTCTTTGGCATTGAGGTGCTTTTTTTTGGCAAGCTTGTGAAATGCAGGTACAATGGCAACCATTTCATCTTCAAAAAGGTCATAGTACCTCAGGTTTGGGTAATTCCTCTTTTCACTCACAATAGCGAGATCAATTTTACCATTGAGTAGCAGTTTTTCAGTATGATCAGTATCATCCGGATAGATCTCAATTTCGATCTTTGGAAACTCCTTATTGAAGTCTATCATCAGCGATGGCAACCAGTGATAGGTGGTATAGCATTGGGTGGTCAGTCTGATGGTTCCGGTGTCCCCACTCACATATTTCTTGACAGAAAGTTCTGTTTGCTCCAGCTCACATAAAATTTTTTCAGCAGATTCGAGCACGATTTTACCCGCTCCGGTGAGCAACAGTCGTTTGTTGATTCTATGAAAAAGTGGTGCGCCAAGTTGAGTTTCAATTTCCTTCAATTGATGGCTTAAAGCTGATTGAGAAAGAAAAAGTGCATTCATGGCCTTTGTAAGGCTGCCTTTTGAGGCTACTTCTTTTACAAGCTTGAGGTGACGTATCTCCATCTAGTATTAGTTTTATTCATGAATTTAACAAAATAAATTCATCCAATTAATAGAACGTCAAATTTTTCGAACCGTTACATTCGGCATAACCAAATCAACTAACATTATGAAATCTCAAACATTACACCCTTTCGATTTACTAGTTTCTAAATCTAAAGAAGCAAGAGCCAACCGCCTCTCGGTTAGCCCAGGACCTTCTAAAATTTTACAGTATCTAAAACCATCCAACGGCCACAATATCGGGTTGGCAGCTTTTACAAAATAACGCCTATGAAATTAAAGAACTACTTTTTGTTAATACTACTGGCCGCACTTTGGGGACCGTCATTTCTGTTTATAAAAATTGCTGTGGTGGAGATATCGCCTATTATGATGGCCGCCATGCGCATTGGCTTTGCCGCGTTATTTTTGAATGTCTTTTTGTTGATGCGTAAGGTAAAGCTTCCGACAGATATAACCTTTTGGAAGCATGTGGCGCTGGCCGGTTTCTTTGCTCAGGCTCTGCCTTTCATGTTATTCAACTGGGGTGAACAATACATTGACAGTGGTTTGGCTTCAATTCTTAATGGACTCACGCCATTGAGTACGGTATTGCTGGCTCATTTCACCATATCGGCAGAAAGACTATCTGCCAAAAAACTAATAGGCGTTGCGCTTGGTTTTGCGGGTTTGGTAGTGCTGAGCCTTCCTAAGTTGAGCAATGGCTTTGATTCAGCTTTTTTAGGAATAGTTGCAGTAACCTTTGGAGCAGTCAGTTATGCCATTGGATTAATATACTCGAGGAAGCATTTAAGTAAAGCCAAACCTATGCATGCACCGGCAGGGCAGTTGCTAGCGAGTTCAGTGTATCTGGTGCCACTGGCTTTTATTTTTGATACGCGAACTGTTTTTTCGCAAATAGGTGGACCTGCCTGGCTATCCATATTTTTGTTAAGCTTTTTCGGGACGGCTGTGGCTTTTGTACTCTATTTTTATCTTATAGAAAGGACTGCAGCATCTTTTGTTTCATTGGTGACTTACATTGTGCCCATCTTCGGAATTGCCCTGGGAGCCATTTTTTTAGATGAAGTGATCACCAGTGCTATGGTTTTAGGAATGCTGCTGATCCTGACAGGAATATTGATCGTTAATATCAAATTGAAATTTTCGAAATCCAAAATAGCAGAAGATCAGGTAGTGGCTCGTTGAGCTGCTACCTAATGTTGATGTTTGTCTAAGAACTTTTTAAATCCTTGTTTGTAAGTCTGGCTGATAGGTAAAAACTCTCCGTTGATTTTTAGTGAATTGTTGGAGACTACTTCAATTTGAGCAGTGTTAATAATGAAGGATTGATGAATACGCAAAAAGCCTTTTTCAGCAAGGCTATTCTCGAGGTCCTTCATGTTCATTAGGCTCATAATTTTCCTGTTCCTGAGGGTGAATTTCACATAGTCTTTTTGTCCTTTGATATAAAGGATCTCCGCCAAAGGAACCTTGACCATGTCTCTACCATCTTTAATAAAGATATAATCTCCACCAGTATTTTTATTGCCATCTGTATTTGGTTGACTGGCCTGAGTGTGAGAGAGAACCTTATTAACTGCTTTTATGAACCTGGGAAAATTGAATGGCTTGAGAAGGTAATCAGTTGCATCAAGTTCAAAACCATCAACGGCATATTCGGCAAAGGCCGTGGTAAATATTATTTTAGGCTTGTTCTGTAAGGTCTTCACAAGGTCGACACCTGTTATGCCGGGCATTTTTATATCAATAAAAAGCAGATCAATCGGGTTATTGTTGAGGTAGGGTAGGGCATCTAGCCCGTTGGTAAATTCTTTTACCACTTCAATTTCTGACACCCGACTGCAGTAATCCAGCAAAAGCTTTCTGGCCATCGGCTCATCTTCTATAATTACACACCTTAATGTCATGCTAAGTCAAGGGTAAGTGATACATGATATTTTTTTTCACTTTCATCAATATCCAGGGTGTATTTACCCGGATATCCCAGTGCCAATCGCTTCTTAACATTTTCTAGTCCAACACCGGATGACTCCATATCAACCTTTTCTCCGATACTATTTTCAACAACTAAATACATGATATTTTCTTTTGTTGAAAGCCTGATATCAATCCAGCTTTTTTCATCCTTATCGCTGATGCCATGCTTAAAAGCATTTTCAACAAAGGGGATAAATATGAGCGGGGCAATTTCCAATTGGTCATTGGCCTCTGTCACATCAAATTTAAGGTCAAACTTATTATTGAGCCTAATAGCTTCCAGTGCAAGATAATCCTGAATATAATCTATCTCTTTTCGCAATGTCACGCTGGGTTTATTGGAATCATAAATCATATAACGCATGATATTGGAAAGCATTACAATAACTTCTGATGCCTGATCACTCTTTATCTGTGTGAGGTAGTTGAGGTTGTGTAGTGTATTGAACAGGAAATGCGGATTGATTTGCGATTTTAAGTATTTGAGTTCTACGGCCAATTTTTCATTTTCCAGTGTCTTCTTTTTGTTCTCCATCTCAAACCAGTCCACGGCAAATTTGATCATCCCGGTAAAAATCATGAAGCTCATTTCATCCCACAGGGTACTTACAAATCTGATCCAGCCAAAAGTCTCAAAATAGTTTGATGTGCCGAGACTTGAAAGTGTAGCATTTTCAGTAATCACTTGAAAAAACATAACTACCGCAATGGCCATCACCAGTTTGATTAGATACCTTTTTAGTCTTTTAGTTCTGAGCAGGTCTGGCAAGATGAAGAAATAGTGCGTATAGCTCAGGATGATATGAAAGAACATGGGGACGGTAATCCTAAGAAAGGCCACCTTGAAGTCCATAAAAGCCGTGAAATCATAGATTTTATAGCTGAAGAACAGTGCCCAAAAGCTGAAGTTCAGCCAGAAGATCCGGTTGCGTAGAAAGGAAAATTTCACAGGCTAAAAATAAGGAGTCTCTTAGATTAAACCCGCTTATTGGTCTGCTTTAACTGAATAATCGACATAATCTGTTTTTTGATCGACAACCCGGTCATGTCGCACAGAAGGCATGACTTGCAGATTATAAACCGTGGTCTGTCTAATATATCTGCTAAAAAATGCCAGAGGCGCTTTATTTGAAGTATGAGAAATACCAGATACATAGCCGTCATTATCCTGACCATGGTTTTTGCCAAATCCGTTGCTCAGGAGCCAAAGGAGATCATTAACCAGACCATAGAGGCCATGGGTGGTCTTGACAAGTGGAAGTCTATTGAATACATCAATATGAAAATGGCAGGACATAAGTACTGGCTGGAGCAATCAGAAAACCCTAATGGCCCTTATATAACATCTTATGAAGTGGTAGATGAAACACGTGGGGTTTGGAAAGATCAGCTAAGCAGAAAGGAAGCCTCCAGAATGTTCCAATCTAAAGATGAAATGAAGATGGAGATGATGATCAATGGGGACAAAGGAATGCTGAAATTTGGTGAAAGAGTAATGGCCATGCCTTCGGGCTACCGACAGGTGCATGATGAGTGGATGCGCTATGCTCCGGAAAAGTTGGTTTTGGATGCTCTCAAATATCCGGTTAAGAAGGAACAGGATAAGGTTTTGGAAGGCACTGAACACTGGGTGGTGAGTTATGTGAAAAATGATTTGAAGCACACACTTTATATTAATAGGAATACACATTTGCTTTATCAGGCAGATATTGAAACTTTTACCCCTTACGACCTATTCAATTATCCATGGGGTAAATTTATGACTACCATAAAGTACTCCTTGCAGTGGTTATATCCTGCCAAGGTGCGTTACCCGGCTCAGTGGGACGTTTATAAGCTCGGTAAACCTTTCAGATCAGTGACCATTTATGATATTGATTTTAACCCAGATGTTGCTCCTGATTTGTTTACGGTTCCTGAAGAGGCTGCTGCCGTACCTGAGCCTACGCTGGTAAAGGATATGCCATTGGTCACAGAGAATAAACAGACAGTTGGTGAGGACGTTTATACTATCCCTGGTTCGTGGTATGTGGCGCATGCTGTGCAGGAAGATGGTATTTTGGTAATTGAAAGTCCTATTACTTCTGGCTACAGCGAGCGGCATATTGCTTTTCTGGAGAAGAAGTACCCTAATAAACCCATAAAAGCTGTGTTTGTAACCTCTGACGCATGGCCACATATTGGAGGTGCCAGGGCATATGCTGCGCGTAACATTCCTATTTACACACACAGACTTAACGAACCATTGATTAAACAGCTTTTGGCTGCTGATTATTCTATGATGCCCGATGCGTATGAGAAGTCGAGACCAAAACCAAAATTTAACCTGATCAATGAGCCTATAGAAATAAAGGATAAGACCAATCCGGTGAAAGTGGTACCTGTGAATGGCGAGGGTGGTGAGCGCATGATCATGCTGTACTTCCCTAAAACTAAAGTGCTTTATGCCAGTGATCTGGTGCAGTACACAGGAAGAAATAAGGAATTCTTTTCACCACAATATTTGACTGAAGTAAAATCAGCAGTTGATAAATATAAACTGGATGTGGAGACGGTGTTTGCCTTCCACACTTCGCCTATTCCTTATAAAGAGGTGCTTGATTTTTTGAAGGGTTTTGAGAAATGATAATAATGAAAGTCACCTCGCTTCGCAGGAGGAACGATCCGATAGCTATCGGATGAGAAGTCTCCTGATCAGAAGTTATGGAAAAGATCCCTGGCGGGATGACTTACTCAAGGGTAGATTGCAAATCTGGAATAGCCGGGATTCTTTGATTTATAACTTGTGTTTTGAAAAGTAAAATGAGCGCTTTTATTACTTTACAGCAGATAAAAAATACTATAAATCATTCCCAGATTAAAGCCTGCGTGGCATAATATCGCGCCTAATAGTGAGCCGCTGAGCTGCTTCATTTTGAAAAAGATCACACTGGTGAAAAACATGCCTGCCACCCACAGCAGGGTGGGAAGGAAGTAAAAATCCCACGTGCCGTTAACGAATACCAAACCAAAGTGGGCAATGTGCGTGATGGCAAAAGCAGCACTATCTACATAAGAGGCCTTTTTATCTCCTAAAGACTGAGCAAAGCTGCCATGCACAATACCGCGGAAGTACAGCTCCTCGCCAATAGGACTAAAAAGCATACCCATAATGGCCATTGGAATGAATAAGGTCAATTTGGCTTCGGGGGAGAGTACCTCAGGAATGTTATACGACTTACCAATGTACACATACCAGTTTTGGTAGGTGTTGCCAAACAAAGTAGCACCGATAAAGTAGAGGAGGAGGCTTAACGCAATGCCTGCAACAAGAGCAATAAGCAGCGCTTTAAACTTTTTAGTACCACAAATGCCTATGCCGCTCAGACTTTTTCTGCTTAAAAAGATAAACGGAATAGCCGCTGAGATAAGCATGACAGTGCCAATAGCGGCATAGTTGCCGGTTTGATTGGCCAGCAACACTAAAACAAAGCGCGGAATACAGACCAGCAGAATAAGAAAGAGCCCAAATTTCCAGTCAAACTTGAAAAATCGTTGCCAGTAGGAGTTGAGTTGGGGGGTGATCATTTTTAGCTCAAGAGTATTTCAAGATTAGTTGACGACAAACCTTTTCTCAATATTATTAAACATGCTGGTCAATCAAAATGGCATTACCATCTGGGTCGAGCATTGTAATACTTGCAGGTCCGCTTCACCCTTTAAATCTATATTATTATCCTTTAAGGTTTTTTGTATTACCCTTACATCATCAAAATCTTCAAGCTTGTTTGCATTTGCATCCCATCCTGGGTTGAATGTTAAAATATTGTTTTCAAACATCCCTTGAAATAAACCAATTAATGAATCTCCATTTTTCATGATGAGATAGTTTTTCTCGATATCACCGGCAAACTGTGTAAATCCGAGTTTCTCATAAAATTGTTTTGAAGCGTTAATGTCTTTTACACTAAGGCTTACTGAAAATGCGCCTAATTTCATATTTCTATTATTTTAATTTAAAGTGCAGTGCTCTTTTGGTGCCTACGCCTAACCAACCTAGTGTTGTTAGACTATTTCAAATAATTCATTCTGCATCTTATAAAAATACACGATTATGATTAACTATTAAAGGCAAACTTTAAGCTGCTGCTCCATTTTAGTATCAACTTGATACCATATCAATAATTGTTAAAATAAACTTTGATATTAGACTATTTACATTCCTCTGTCAGCTAGCTCCTGATCAATTTTAACTTTTAGCCTGCCAGCATCTACATTTAAGGAATCCAAAGCATAGGCAAAGTCAATATGCTTTTTTGCCAGCATGAGGCTATCCATTCTAAAATAAATGTCCGCATAAACTACCGAGGGCTTGGGCACAGATTGATTTTTCATCAGTGATTCTAACTGTTCGGCTTGCTGAAGCGCAACATCAAAATTTTCTAACTCAGCATTGATGGTTGCTGAATAACCAAGAAGAAAAGGGTTGTCTTTTTGTTGGTTAGAGGTCAGGGCATTTAATGAATCAAGCGATGCTTGAGGCCCATAAAGCGAATGAAGAATTTCTATATACTCAGCCTTAAGATATGTTTGATCAGGGTATTTATGGACTATAATTTTAAAGTTGTCATATGCCAGCTGCAACACATCAGCAATTACTTTTTTTGCTTTATCCGGGTTTTGTTCTCTAACATTTGTGAAATGAGTTAGTGCTAAGTAAACATCTAAAATCAATCGTTCATCACCGGTAATGTTACTCTTATTGGCCTCCAGGTTCTCATATAATGCCAGGCGCTCATCCAGATCTCGTGTTAACCTGGCGAGTACACTTTGACCAACCAAGAAATTGGGATCATACTCCAGTGCTCTTCTATAGGATTTCTCTGCTTTAGAATAGTAGCCTTCATCCATGATCTGCTTCCAACCCAAGTTGTAAGAGTATAGAGCAGAGTCGCTTTTGGTAGAATAATCTAAGGTTGCATTTGCCTTATTTTGATCACAAGAAGTGAAAAGTGCGCCTATAATTAAGCAAAGAATCTTGAAGACGTTTTTCATCCTATAACTTCTGCCCCAAAATAGCAATCATCGTTTTAATACCATCTCTATAATTCCCAAGCCTGATGTTCTCATTCGGACTGTGCTGGTTGTTGTCCCTGTTTACTGTAGGTACTGATACCGCAGGAATGTCCAAAGTGGTCACAAACGGAGAGATAGGGATGGAGCCACCGGCCATTCTTTCCATAATCGGGTCGGTACCATATGCATTTTTCAACGACTCTTTTAGCCAGATGCCGATGTCTGTGTTATAATCCGTTCTGAAAGACTGGTAAGAGATCTCATAAGTAAACGAGGCCACTTTTTCATGGCTCATTCTTTCTGCTTTGGTTGGGGTGTCTTTGGTGACATAATACCCAAGGCCTTCAATATGTTTTTTCACAAGACTCACTAGTCTTTGCGGGTCAGACTCCAGCACCAATCTTAAATCAAGTTCAGCTCGTGCCCAGTCAGGTACTATGGTTCTGGCTTTTTCATTGATCCATCCCGACTGCATACCTCTTATATTTAAAGAAGGATACTGTATAGCCTCCTGGTAAAAGCGACCTACTTTGTCCGTACTTCCTATCTGCAGCCTGTCCTGAATTTCCTTTTCATCATCTGGTACTGCTCTTAATATCTTCTCTGTTTCTGCATCAATGGTGATACCATCATAATAACCTGGTATGGTCACTCTGCCATCATCATCTTTCATAGAAGCCAAAATCTGTGACAGTCTGAAAGCGGGATTTGGCGCATAATTACCATAATGCCCGCTGTGTTGCGGTGCTATCGGTCCGTAGGTAGTCAGCTGGATGGTAGCAATACCTCGCGCACCAAACACTAATGTTGGTTTGTTAGTGATGTGCATTGGCCCGTCAAAGATTACCAGCATGTCTGATTTCAATAGTTCCTTGTTATCAATTACTGCTTGAGGCAACCTTGGCGATCCCAATTCTTCTTCAAAATCAAGAATAACTTTGATGTCAAAATTCGGGCTGATTTTATTATCATCAATAGCATCAATAGCTGCTAAAAACATGGCCGCAGGACCTTTAGCATCAGAAGTTGATCTGGCAAATACCCGCCAGTCATCATCATAATTCTCGATTTTACTCCAGTCCATTTCTTCCCATTCGCCTTTAGCATTTTTCATTTTTAAGGCAGGAATGTACGGGTCTTGCTGAAACCACCTTGAAGTATCCACAGGCTGCCCATCAATCTGCAAATAGATGAGCACCGTGTTTTTAGGCTTCTTTACTTTGCGTTCTGCCAGTAGGAGAGGCACGGTAGAAGTCTCAATTCTGGTGGTAGTGAACTTTCTATCTCCAAAGGCTTTTTCACACCATTGGATGTTCTTTTCTATGTCTTTAGAATAAACGGCATCATTAGGAATGCTCAGCAGCTCTTTGAGCATGGGGAAGGACTGCTGTGCATATTTGGCAGCCATTGCATCCAGTTTTTCTTCGGTCAG
>NZ_SMLV01000177.1 GCF_009711525.1 Fulvivirga lutimaris | reverse complement strand
TCGACTCCGGCCCTGGGTACAAAAGCCTCTTCTTAAGAAGAGGCTTTTTTATTACATACAGTTCAATAAATAAACATTCATACATATATTTACTACTTGCAATATATTCTATGAATCTAAATATTTATTTTTTTGCCTGCTTTTTACTCCTCACTTGTTCAATAGGATATGCACAAAACTCATTTGAAGGAAGACGCCTAGTTGATGTTGGACAGAATCCAAATGATTTAATTTCAGCAGATTTTGATAATGATAACTACCCAGATATAGCTGTTGCCAACTATAACGAAAACACTGTATTTATTCTTTATAATGACTCTAAAGGTGGTATCAGAAAAAAAACTCTAATTTCAACATTATCGACCCCTCTTAAAATAGCCAGTGCTGAACTTAATGGTGATAGCTTTGACGACTTAATTGTTCTAAATAGCGATTTAAATTCAATAACCATTTTCTATAACCTAGAGGGTGCAGGTTTTTCAAGCGGAAAAACAGTTGAAACAGGAACAATGCCTTTGGATATCAAAACATTTGATATCAATAACAATACGTTTAAAGATATCATTGTTTTAAATAATGATGGTTCTGTGACCCTATTTCATAATGATGGTCTGGGAAACTTTTCTTCAGATGAATTACTTCTTGGTTTTAACTCAGAAAATATGGCCATCGCCCAATTAAATCTGGATAACCATGCTGACTTGGTTTTTACCAATTCAAACCTTAATGAAATTTCCATTTTTTATGGTTCGAGTAACGGCATCTATTCTTCCTCAACTCATGCCACAGGTACCAGCCCTAAATATATTGAGATCGTAGATATTGATAACAATACCTATAACGACATTCTAATTTCTCATCCATTTAATGACGAGGTTTCAATTCTTCATAACGAGAACGGCACGGATAGTTTTACATCAAGCTCAATTTCCGTTAGTGATAATCCAAGATTTATTCGAACTCACTATATAGATGATGATAATATACTTGACCTGGTTGTAAATACTCAATTAAATGTAATGTCAATTTACATTGGTAATGGTGATGGCAGTTTTTCGTTTGATGGAACAACAGGATTTTCTGCAGACATTGGAACATTTGAGTTTATTGACTTTGACCTTAATGGTAAAGTCGATGCTATAGCCACCTTGTTCAATGAAGATCAGCTGGAAATATTAAATGGGAACAATGCTGGTGGATTTGGCCCATTAAAAATTGATATCCCTAGTTATGCGCTGAATACACTAGCGAATTATGATGTTAATGGAGATGGCAATGAGGATTTGGTAATCGCTAACCAGTTTGCATATGCTGCCTCAAACCATATTTTAACAGTCGTTCACGGTGATGGCAATGGAGGGTTTAATTTTGATCAAAATTTATTTATTGGATCAGTAAGTGACATTACATCCATTAAGTTTGATTTCCTAAATGATGACACGAATATTGATATTGCAGCGCTAACAACCTCTTCTGGAGACGTATCAATATTATATGGTGATGGTACTGGCAATTTCGATGACCTAAATATAATTGAAGTGGGTGCCAATCCAACAAGTATGATTATTGAGAATCTGAATAATGATGACTATAAGGACATTATTACTAACGATCGTAATTCAAACAATTTCACCATCCTCTTTGGTGATGAATTAAGCCAATATAGTTCAAATTCAACAATTAGCACTTCAAATTCCAGTGATTTTGGGTTGGTAGACTTTAATAATGACTCTAAACTTGACATAATAAATTCATCCCATTCAGATCTCAACCTGAATTTTTATGAAGGATTAGGAAATGGCAATTTTCTTTCACCAACAGAAATAAATACTGAAGACGAGAAATATGTCTGGATTGAATTTTCTGATATTGATGGCGATGGTGATAAAGATTTAATAGGTGCAGGTTATTTCACTGATACTTTTAGCATTTTTTTGAATGACGGTGTCGCAGGATTTAATAAATCTCAAAGTCTTAATATAGAACCAAGTTGTAGACCAAGAATTGAGGATATTAATGGCGATGGCATCGTAGATATAGCGGTTCTTTCCGATTTCACCAACCTTGTCATTCTCTACGGGAATGGTAAAGGAAAATTCGATATCGTTGAAAAATATTTTTTAGGTGTTGGCCAGTGGGCAAATGATCTGACAGTTGCTGATTTTAACAATGACTCAAAAAATGACATAGTTGTTCCTATAAAAAATAAGCAACGACTTTTCATTTATCTTAATACTAATCAAACTGATGATGAAAGTCCGATACCCCAACTTTTGACAGAACATAGTAGCCCAGTCTCAGTTGAAAGGATTACCCTTTCTTTGGTATTCAATGAGCTCATAAATGGCACATTAACTTCGGAACATTTTAATGTCGAAAACGGAGTTGTTTCAGGAATAGAAAATACAAACAATCAAGACTATACATTAACTCTTGAGCCTATTACAGATGGCAATGTCAATATTTCACTTCGAGAAGGTGCAGTAGCAGACCTTAATGGCAACCTTAATGCGTTATCCAATAATATTGAGTTTGTTTTCGACAACACACTACCTTTAGTTTCTTTCGACTCATCAAATCCAGCAGCAACGAATCTCCCAAATATTTCGCTAACTCTAACTACAAATGAACCTATAGAAGGGCTGGAAATAACTGACTTTGTTTGTAACAACTGCGACATAACTAATATTAACCAACTAGATAGTCACACTTACCAAATCAGTTTAAGCAGTGAAAACGAAGGTATTACTAGCATTGAGTTAACCAATGGCACATATTCCGATCTTCAAGGAAATCTGAACTCAGAAAATTCAGTTTTCCAATATGTGTATGACCAAACTCCTCCTTCTACAAGTATTGAATTAGAAGCACAGTCTGAAGCAAATAGTTTTTTAATTAATATTCTTTTTAGCGAAGAAATTGTAGGATTTGAAGCTAATGACATAATTGTTAACAATGCCATGGTTGAAGATTTTCAAGCCCTTAATGAAGACTATTTTCAGCTAAGGGTTAATAGTGATAATTGCGACTTGAT
Source organism: Fulvivirga lutimaris (assembly GCF_009711525.1). Taxonomy (GTDB): domain Bacteria; phylum Bacteroidota; class Bacteroidia; order Cytophagales; family Cyclobacteriaceae; genus Fulvivirga; species Fulvivirga lutimaris. Next base: position 1,044 of record NZ_SMLV01000177.1, on the reverse strand, counting down.
AGAATTGTCAATCTTGAATGGATCAGCCTCAGATTTGGCTGGAAATTTAATTCAAGGTGTTGATTCTTATATAATTAATCAAGCCAGTGGTCAATTAATTACTGAACTAAGCCTTGATAAAAATGATATTGGAGAAAATGTCATAGTCAATGCAATATTCAATAAGCCATTAGCTTCAGCTCCAAATATTAACTCATTTACATTAACAAATGGAGAGATACTTAGCATAACCGAAGTAGACTCAAAGACTTATACTCTGGAAATTTTACCTGATTACGACTTTGATTCATTAACCCTTAAGCTTGATGCATTACAAGTATTTGATGCATGCTTAAATGGTAATAAGCCTTCGGATATATTAGTAGTTGATACTGCTAACCCAAGGTCAAAAATCACATTCACACAGATTCAAAAAAACAACGATGGAACTATAGGGGTTGAAATTAACTTTTCCTTGCCAACAGGGGATTTTTCAGAACAAAATTTAACGCTAACCAACTTGGAGGTTACCAATTTTGATTTATTGAGCGAAACCGATTTTACTGTTACATTAACTCCGATTAATGAAGATGTGGCATCAATTAAAATCTTGGAGAATGTTACTTATAGCATTTATGGATACGGCAATATTGAATCTGATGTATTAGCATTTGATGTAATCTCTCCAATAATTAATATCAATTCACTCGAACCCTTTACCAATAATGATAAACAAACTATTGAGATTAGTATCTCAGAATCAACTACATCTTTAGATGTAGCAGACATTTCTTTGCAAGGGGCAGATATAACCTCTTTTGAAAAAACCCAAGATAATAGATATTCCTTGGGTTTATTATTGAACATTGAAGGTGAAATTATTTTGAGTATAAGTTCAGAATCAGTCTATGATTCAGCTGGTAATCCGAACAAGTTTCTAATGAAGAAACTGACAACTTTTGACCAGACCAGACCATCATTTTCTTATAATATTGATGGAGACACTTTGAAATTAATACCGAGTGAACCTACAACGTCTCTAACAATTGATAAATTAAGCTTAGA
>NZ_SMLV01000226.1 GCF_009711525.1 Fulvivirga lutimaris | reverse complement strand
TGTTATATTTTATTACTCATAGCAATCTAATGAATTTTATAAGAATAATTATATCTAATAGAAGTTAACTGTTGAAGTTTTGTGTAAATACACCCCTGTCGTCCCCTCAAGGGGACATTTATTGCGGATCAAGGTACACCCCTATAATCCCCTCAAGCCTGCCTGACGGCAAGGCAGGGGCAATTGTTTGGTGGGTTAAAGAGACAGTTATTTGTGTTGCGCAAGATTACACCCCTGTAGTCCCCTCAAGGGGACATTTAGCTAAGGGAGGTTAGGTGGGTGTTCCAGGCCATTTAGTGGGGCTGGTCTGTAAGAAACCTAAGATTAATCTACATTTGAGTATTAATCCAGTTATCAATTTTTGATTCTAACAACACTAAAGGCAAGCTTCCAGAGTTGAGCACCTGATTGTGAAACTCCTTAACACTAAACTTATCCCCTAGTTTAGTTTCGGCCTTAGTCCTCAGTTCTCTGATTTTTAACTGGCCAATTTTATAGGATAAAGCCTGTCCGGGCGTAGCCATATAGCGCTCTATCTCAGAAATTACTGATGCTTCAGATTCCGCCTCGTTATCTAAGGAGTATTGGATAGCCTGCTCGCGCGTCCAGCCTTTGCTGTGTATGCCAGTATCTACCACCAACCGGATAGCACGATGCATTTCCATACTCAACATTCCAAAATATTGTATCGGGTCTTCGTAAAGTCCTAGCTCAGACCCTAAAGATTCGGCATACAAAGCCCAGCCCTCCACAAAAACGCCCAAACTTTCCGGATGCAAAAATTCTGGCAATGCGGTGTTTTCCTGTTGCAACGACAATTGATAATGGTGCCCGGGAATGGCCTCATGAAGAAATAGTGCTTCGTCAGCATATTTATTATACTTTGTTACATCAGGAATGGGCACATAAAAAATGCCTGGTCGCGAGGCATCTTTAGTACCTGGTGTATACTCAGCACTTGCCGAAGCTTCTCTAAAGGCTTCAGTTCTTCTCACCACAAAATCCGCCTTAGGCTTAAGGTCAAAAACCTGGTTTAAGGTCAGCTCTATTCTTGCCTTGATGTCATTAAAATTATCAATTACCTGTTGTGGATCAGTAAAAGGCATTTGCTCAGGGCTGTTACGAACAAACTCAAAAAATGCCTTGATATCGCCTTCAAAGCCCATTTCATCTTTCACCTTATTCATTTCAACCAAAATACGGGCTACTTCGCTTTTTCCCAGCTCGTGAATTTCATCAGCAGTCATGTTTGTGGTGGTATGCAGCTTTATAAGGTAATTATAGGTCTCTGGCCCATGTGGCAATGCGCCTATGCCTGATGTTTCTCTACAGGCAGGCAGGTATTCGTCCACCAAAAACTGCTTTAACACAGTGTATTGAGGTTTTAGTTGATCAGTGATCATCTTACTATAATCATCAGCTATTCGCTGGCTTTCTGCTTCATTGATGGTTTCAGGCATGATTATGACCGGTTTGAAGAACAAGTGGTCATTCACTGAATTTGAAATAAACTCGTCCAGCTGAGGTATCATTTTTTGAGTAATGGCCTTGGGAAGGACAATGTCCTTAGACATACCTTCTCGCATCATGGCCATGGAAGTATCTAAAAAGATGAGGTAGTCATCTAACCGTTTCAACCAATTATCATAATCATCAACAGTAGCAAACGGCTGAACGCTCCCTCCTGCTGCCAGCTGCGCCACATATAAATGCAACGACTGAATTTGAAGCAACGGCATCAGTTCAAAACTTGGTAAATTGTAAATTGGCGAGGCCATAGTTACAATCTCATTGTTTAAACCTTCTAACTTCACCTCACAGTCCCACTGCATCACCTTCATACTCAACTGGTCCGCTTCAGATAGTTCATTAGGATAAATTGCATTTAACAGATTCAAAAAGTGCGAGTAATTCTCTTTTAAGTCATTTTGATAGTCATCTGATATATAATTGGCTATAAAATCATTGTATTGATAATCACCTGCTTTTGTAGCTTCTATAGGGTTTATACGATTCTTGAATTGATAATAATCGTTAAAAATCGAATCAATGGATATTGCTGCTGAAGTAGGCTCTTTCGAAGATTCTTCCTTACATCCGAAAGCAAAGAAAAGTAGGGTGATTAAAAATAAACGCTGTTTCATGTTTTTATTAATTGGTGTTAATCGGGCTACTAGTTATGGCAATAAACACATTGGCCATTATTTATACAAAATATCATATTAGGTTTTAGCTATTCCGGGGCATTTTGCCATTTATTCCATACCGGACTTAAATCCACGCCCGTTGCCTTAGACATTATGGGCTCAATCTCATTGTATTTAAATGCTCTTTGATTCTCTTTTGTCCAATTAAGCAAACCAAGAATGGCATCCTTAAAGGATTTCTTTCCATTGGTCTGCTTTTGAATATACTCATCTAAATCATACGTCATTAAAGCCCCCCTTGAAAAAAGGTTTTTCCCTATTCTAAAATCAGAGGCATATTGGGTTGAACCCAGAAGCGATAATTCCCTTAAGGTTTTGGTTTTAATAAAATCCGGAGCATTGTCCATGTTGGACTTCCACCAGTTTAATATTCCTTCATTCTCAAGGATTTGATAGAAAGTAACATACCATGTAAATCCTTCATTTAACCAGATCGTTTCTTCAAGTGGGGCCACTTGCCAAGCAAATGGGCGGTATCCTTCCCCCCATGATCTTAACGGCACCCATGAGTGCCCGATATGATGTATGATATTACCTAAATCTTTATTGGGCATATATTCCTGCGTAATGTCCCGGTGTGCTGTCATGCTATTGAGATGTTCCATATTAAAACCGTAGTCATGTCTGTCAGAAATTGGTTTCAGGAACTCATAAACTACGGTGTAATGAGGCATGGGAATGTATCCAAAATAATCAGCAAGTTTCTGCAGCGACAATAAACTTGTATTACCGATACCCTCCAAATAATCGCTTGTAGCAGCATAGGCCGCTACATATAAAGGAATTGGAGCTTCTTCAACACGAGTCACCTGAACGCCAGTACCTAAAAGATACTGAGCATCAACCAGTGTTGCATAGTTTTCAGCCTCAAAACTATCCGTTCCGAATTTCCGATCGGTATCAGGTCTTAACGTACTGAAAATAGGCCATGAAGGGTCGGTATTGATCGTAAGATTAACGGCCTCTGCTTCCATTCCTTCAATAAACCCAAACACGGAATAGCCAAAAAGTCCCAGATAGTCTTCTCTGGCTTTGGAACTGGTGGAGGCATCCAATAAATCAATTTCCATTTTTTCTATATCGACCGTATAACTCACCTTATTCAGAGGATCATTACTGTCTCCAAACGTAAAGAAGCTTCCGTCCCCTATCATCCCTGGTAACTGCTTACCGGTAGTGGTATAACCAACAACATCATCAACAAAGGCTATGTAGTTTGTCAGAATATAGGTTCCCGGTGCACTTCTTGGAATCACTAAATTGGCATCGCTAGCCGATAGCGCATCAAATGTGATTTGAATGGTTATTTTATTTAAATCTGCTTGCTTGTTGAGCAAATAGCTAATCTTTTGCTGTGCGTTTAGACTTGTGATAGATATGATAAACGAAAATAAAAAGATGATTCTTCTCATGTTGATAAGGTTATTGAATGACAATTTATCTGCACTTTATTGCGCATAATACGCCAAAACAAGAACAAATACGCAGCAAACCACCCATTTCTATGGCGTACCATAAAAGTCTCTGGCATTTATTGAGTTTTCAATGTCCTAAGTTTACTTCGATCGTAAATATTTGCTCCTTTCAAGACCAAATCTATACTTCTGACATTTTCGATATTCTCAAGAGGATTTTCGGTGAGCATGATTAAATGAGCCACCTTTCCGACTTCAATACCACCATAATATTCGTCAAGCCCAAAGAACTTTGGGCCGCTTATGACGGACGTTGATAAAGCCTCCTGAGGAGTGAGTCCCGTCTCAACCAGCAACGCCAATTCGTTGTGTAAAGCGGCCCCCGGATAAACATACGCATTGGATGGGCCACAATCTGATCCAGCCAGAATAGTTATACCCGCTTGAAACATTGGCAACACCAGGCTTCGTTCACGAATATCCATATCAAGCATCAATTGCTTTCCTTCAGCACTACGGTTTTGCGCTTGCTTTATCCTTCTTTCATAAGTCAATTGAATTCCGGGTCCTATCAACGGTAAAAGGCTATCCACAGTAGGATCCATATCTGCCAATTGCATGATCACCTGCGATACATATAAAGTTGGAGTGACATAGAAATCCTTTGATGCCAGTTTTGTAATAGCAGCTCTTGCGAAATCTTCATCATAGGTTTCAAGAACCTGTGGAAACATACCAAAACCTAGGTTGAGTTGCCTTAAGCTATCCCCAATAGGAGAAGCCAGGCTTAGTAAAGGAAAAAGATGTTCAATACCATCGAGGCCAAATTCAATAGCATCAAAATGATCTGCAGACAATGGTATATGTCCTGTTACCTTTAGTCCACGTTTTTCGCACGCTTCTACAATACGGTAATACAGGTCAGGTGATAGTGAACTGGCATAGATTTTCACAAAGTCCACTTTTAGGTCTTCCAGTGAATCCAGGGCCGGTTTTATATCTTCTAACTTGCCGATCGAAATTGATCCTGCCCAAAACGGATCAGCACCATCAAGCTTTGGCCCTGAGGTGAAAATGTTGGGTCCTTCCAATTGCCCCTCCCTTATTTTATTTCTCCATTGCAGTACGCTTGGTGAAATATCACCTCCCATATCCCTGACAGTGGTCACACCATGGGCTATAAATAGCGGTAACAGATTTTTATTTTCGTTGATCAAAGAATCACCGCCTCTAAAATGGACATGATTGTCCCACAAGCCGGGCATAACAAACTTTTCTTTGACATCGATAATTTGGTCAGACGCATAACTATCAGCCGATGCCATATTGGCTACCAATTGAATAGTGTCTTTGTTGATACCTATCAACTTCCCAGGTAAAATTTTACCACCCGCTATGTCAATAACCGAAGCATTGATAATGAGTAAATCAAATTTTTCTTTGGCCTTGGGTTGACAGGCAATCATAAAAATCAAAATGAAACAGTAGACAGGCAGTTTATTCATTGTTAATCGGTTTCAGTACTCCAGTTTTCATGACATGGGTTATTGAACGAAAGTTGGTAATATCAATTGCGGGATCCTTTTCCAGAATGATAAGGTTAGCGAACTTTCCTTTTTCCAAGGTTCCAAAATCATCAGCTCTATCCATGGCCATGGCACCATTTTGTGTAGCCATTACAATGATATCTTTAGGTTCAATTCCTGCTTTTTGCATAATTTCCATTTCATCGTAAATGGATACGCCATGAAAAGTGCCCGGATTACCTGCGTCCGTAGCCACGGCTACCCTTATTCCTGATTCATGCACTTTTTTCAAGTTGTGCATCATTATAGGTTCCAATCTAATACAGAAATCCTCGAATAAGCTTATGCGCTCCTCAAGGTCAAAATCTTTTGGCAGCTTATCTAAATAGTCAGTGCTTGTTTCTAAAAATGTTTTTGCACGAGCATCCATTGCATTATGAGCATCATCAAAAGTTCGTTTTTCCTTTAAAGATTTAAATGCTTCTAAATAACCTCGAGTAACAGTTATTGTTGGTAGGTAGATAACATCATTCTTTAGAGCAAGCTGTATAAACTCTTCATCCACCTCTTGATCTTCCACACTATGCACCAGAATTTTAGCACCAAGTCGTAACGCTTCTTTTGCCTGATCTAAACTTGTGGCATGAACAATGAGTTTATTCTTTTGCTTATGGGTTTCATCAGCAACAGCTTGTAGGCTTTTCATAAAAGAGGAGTCCTTGAGCATGACACCCCAAATTTTAATCCCTGTAGAACCTAGGTTACTATATTGTTGTACGGTCTCCCTTCCCATTTCTGGCGAAGACAAATACACCATTTGTTTCTCATCTGAAGTATTGAAATAATCAAGTCGGGTTTGATCAACACCAGAAAGTAATGGTCCTGATGCAGCTACATGAGGTGCATTGTCATTGTTTTCGGCCTCTTCTTGTCGTGTAATGCTCCATAAAAACCCTCCCACGTCATAAACGCCCGTAACTCCAGAACGTAAATAGGCATTATAATAAGATTGAGGATTGTTTTTTAAATCATCTTGAAGTTCGTCAAAATTGTAATAGTCTCTTAAATCTATAATGTTTGGTCTTGCATCAAAAAATCCAGTCTGAGAAAAATGAATATGGGAGTCTATCAGTCCGGGTGTTACAAATTGCCCGGTAAGATCCATTATTTCAGCTCCATTTGGAATATCTACCGTTTTATCACCAATCTCTACTATTGAGCTACCTTGGATGATAATAATTCCGTTTTTTATTACCTCACCTTTTCCATTATAGATGGTAGCATTTTTTAATACAGTAACATCTGTTGGCTTATTTT
>NZ_SMLV01000191.1 GCF_009711525.1 Fulvivirga lutimaris | reverse complement strand
CCTTGGGGGATGGCGCTTCGATAATTTTTTATTTAAAATATATCAATATTCCCCCGGAGCGTTCATGTGAATGACGCTAACAATAATTAGGGTAATAATGATATTTATATTTCTCATCTCGTTTTCGAAGTTTAAATATCAACAATAGTTGCTGACAAAAGCAATAAAAATTTTCTATTTCTTTCATCGCTCACGAATTTACTGTTGAAAGCTCTTTAATTATCGATACAATTTTATCACCCACGTCAGTGGTAGACTTAGGGTTTTCCTTATTGATATCTTCAGTTACAAAACCTGCGTTTACGCAATCGTCAACTGCTTTTTTGATAAGCTCACTTTCATCATTAAGACCAAAGGCGTATTCTAAAAGCATGGCAGCAGAGAGTATTGCACCAAATGGATTAGCAATATTTTTTCCAGCGGCCTGAGGATACGATCCATGAATTGGTTCAAACAAACTTGACGTTACACCTACAGATGCGGAGGGCAACATGCCTAATGATCCTGAAATTACAGATGCTTCATCAGTGATGATATCGCCAAACATATTCTCAGTAAGTACTACATCGAAAAATCTTGGATTCTGAATGATCTTCATGGCTGCATTATCTACAAACATGAAATCTAAAGTTACATCTGGGTAGTCAGAAGCCAGCTCCTGTACAGTTTCTCTCCATAGTCTTGAGGTAGCCAAAACATTAGCCTTATCTACTAAAGTGACATGCTTTCTTCTGTTTCTGGCAGATTCAAAAGCCAATTTGCTCACGCGAATAATTTCTTCTTTTGAATAGTTACAGGTGTCAAAAGCACTGTTGCCATCTTCTGATCTTCCTCTCGGCTGCCCAAAGTAGATACCACCTGTCAGCTCTCTGAAAACCACAAAGTCTACGCCTTTAATGATCTCTTCTTTAAGTGGAGAAATAGGAAGTAAAGCATCGTAACTGGTAACTGGTCTTATATTGGCAAAGAGACCAAGCTTTTTACGCATGGCCAATAATCCTTGCTCTGGTCTTACTTTGGCTTTCGGATCATCATCATATTTTGGATGGCCGATCGCTCCGAATAGAATGGCATCAGCTTTTTTACAAACCTCTTCGGTAGCATTTGGAAACGGATTGCCAGTAGCATCAATAGCCGCTGCCCCCACTAAAGCCGATTCCATCTCAAACTGATGACCATAAATTTCAGCAACTGTGGAAAGTACTTTCTGCGCTTGTTCAGTTACTTCTGGGCCAATTCCATCACCTGGTAATATCGCAATCTTCTTATTCATCCTGTTTTTATATCATTTTAGAAATAGAATATTCAGCCCCAATATTCAACCTAAACCAAAAAATCAAATACTTTCCGGGGCTGATATTCATTTCTGCTTAGTTTCAAATTCTTCAATCTCTTCTCTCTTGCTGATCAGGAAGTCGATATCATCGTACCCCTGTATCATGCAATATTTTTTATAGGCGTTGATATCAAATGATTCTTTCAAATCAGTTCCTTCAATGCTTATAGTCTCATCTTCCAAACTCACAATCACCTCAGTTGATGCATCTTTTTCAATGGCCTCAAATAATGACTTCAAAAAGCTATCACTTACTTGTACCGGTAACAGTCCGTTGTTTAATGCATTGTTTTTGAATATGTCTGCGAAAAAGCTCGAAACCACGACTTTGATACCAAAATCATATATGGCCCATGCTGCATGTTCTCGGCTTGATCCACATCCGAAGTTTCTTCCTGCAACTAATATTTCTCCTGAAAGACCTTTGTTTAAGATGAAATCCTCATTTGGGCTTCCATCTTCATTGTATCTCCAGTCCCTGAATAAGTTATCTCCAAAACCATCTCTGGTTGTAGCTTTCAAAAATCTAGCTGGGATAATCTGATCGGTATCCACATCCTGTAAGGGAAGTGGAATACATGTCGATTTTAATGTTGTGAACTTATCCATAGCTTAATTCAATAATTCTCTAACATCCGTAATATGACCAGTAAGTGCTGCCGCAGCTGCAGTCAAAGGGCTGGCAAGCATCGTTCTTGCTCCTGGTCCTTGTCTTCCCTCAAAATTTCTGTTGGAGGTAGATATGCAGTATTTGCCCTTAGGTACCTTGTCTTCATTCATACCTAAACAGGCAGAACATCCCGGCTGACGCAGTTCAAACCCTGCTGCCAACAATACCTTATCTATTCCTTCTTCTATTGCTTGTTTCTCTACCTGCTTACTGCCAGGTACAATCATGGCATTTACATGGTCTGCTTTCTTTTTGCCTTTTACTAGCTCGGCTACAAGTCTTAAATCTTCTATTCTTGAGTTGGTGCAACTCCCGATAAATACATAATCTATTTTCTTGCCGAGTAGCTGGCTGCCACCTTCAAGGGCCATATACTCTAAAGATTTTTTAATGCTGATATCACCATTCAAGGCAGGGATGTTTCCTGTTACACCAATGCCCATTCCAGGGTTAGTACCGTAGGTAATCATGGGTTCAATATCTTCAGCTTTGAAATAGTGCTCTGTATCAAAGTTTGCATCAGGGTCAGTTTTTAGTGCCTTCCATTCTGCCAGCTTGGCCTCCCATTCTGCTCCCTTTGGGGCAAACTCTCTACCTTTTATGTAATCAAAAGTAGTATTGTCTGGTGCTATCATACCACCACGAGCTCCCATTTCAATGCTCATATTGCAGATGGTCATACGCCCTTCCATGGACAAGTTTTCGATAGCAGTTCCACAGAATTCAACAAAATGACCCGTTCCACCACTGGTTGAGATTTTAGAGATGACGTAAAGAATGATATCTTTTGAAAGTACACCATTCTTCAATTCTCCATCAACCTGAATTTTCATGGTTTTAGGTTTCTTCTGAAGTACACATTGGGTGGCCAATACTTGCTCTACCTCACTTGTTCCAATACCAAAGGCAATATTTCCAAAGGCTCCGTGTGTGGAGGTATGGCTGTCTCCGCAAACTATGGTCATACCAGGCTGCGTAATCCCCAACTCTGGTCCAATAACATGGACAATGCCCTGATAGGGGTGCCCCAAGCCATAAAGCTCTACACCAAACTCATCACAGTTATTGATTAATGTATCTACCTGATGCTTTGATAGCGCATCTTTGATTGGTAAATGCTGATCTTGGGTAGGTACGTTATGGTCCGCAGTGGCTATAGTCTGTTTTGGTCTAAAAACACCTATACCTCTTTTCTTAAGTCCTGCAAAAGCTTGTGGACTGGTTACTTCGTGGATAAAGTGCCTGTCGATATAAACGACCTGCGGTCCGTTCTCAATTTCATGGACAACATGATTATCCCAAATCTTATCAAATAATGTTTTTGGCTGCATAGACCGACTAAAGATTTATATGTGCGTAAACTCCAACTAACTCTTTCAAATCAGGATCATTGACAACATTGATATCATCCGCCATGCTCAAAAATCGCTGATATGTTTCTTCTAACTCATCCTTGCTTAGCACCACTCCAATCTGTCCTAATCTGAAGTTTAAAGCTGCACGACCGCTTCTTGCAGTCAGGATTATGCTTGATTTGTCGACTCCAACTTCTGCTGGGTCTATAATTTCGTAATTATCTCTGTTCTTAATCACCCCATCTTGGTGAATGCCGGATGAGTGCGCAAAAGCATTGCTTCCTACTATGGCTTTATTGGCCTGAACAGGCATGTTCATGGTTTCTGATACCAATCTGCTAATAGGATATAGCTGCTTAGTGTTGATATTGGTATCAAAATTCAACCAATTATGTTTCCTCAAAATCATAACCACTTCTTCTAAAGAGGTATTCCCGGCTCTTTCGCCAACACCATTGATAGTACATTCTATCTGACGCGCTCCATTTTGAATGCCTGCAATACTATTTGCTGTTGAAAGACCTAAGTCATTATGACAGTGTGTGGAAATGGTCACCCTGTCAATGCCATTTACGTTTTCAACAAGGTATTTTATTTTCTGCCCATATTCCTCTGGTAAGCAATAACCTGTTGTATCCGGAATGTTCACTACGGTAGCTCCAGCATTAACAGCAACTTGTATTACCTTGGCTAAAAATTCATTATCTGTTCTGCCAGCATCTTCTGCGTAGAATTCAACATCCTCTACAAATTTCTTGGCATATGACACACAAGCTTTAGCTCTTTCTAAAACCTCTTCTCGTGTAATCTTTAATTTGGTCATCACGTGCTGATCAGAAGTGCCGAGACCTGTATGTATTCTAGGTCTTTTTGCTTTCTTTAATGCTTCTGCTGCACATTCTATATCTTTTTGCACCGCTCGTGATAAGCCACAAACTGTTGCATTTTTAACTGTCGCTGCTATGGCCTGTACTGATTCAAAATCACCAGGACTTGAGATAGGAAAACCTGCTTCTATTACATCAACACCGAGATCTTCCAGTGCTTCTGTTATTATTATTTTTTCTTTTTTATTTAGCCCACAGCCGGGGACCTGCTCACCATCTCTAAGTGTGGTATCGAAAATCTGAATCTTGTCACTCATAGGCTCTTCTGAAATTTATTTCATTGACTTGATATCAAATGTATCTTATATGCTAGCCGATGGAAAGACCAAATATTTGATTAATTACGATCTCTAATTATGATTAAAATTTCAAAAAG
>NZ_SMLV01000273.1 GCF_009711525.1 Fulvivirga lutimaris | reverse complement strand
CCCCCAAGGATGGCGCTTTTTTTATGTGAAAAAATTAAAAATAGGCATTTATAAATAACGCAATTATGTATTACAACAATGACACCACGGTATTCCTAGATGGGAAATGGATCAAGGCCAAGGACGCCTCATCCGGTATGTATAACCAGACCATGCATTATGGTAATGGTGTCTTTGAAGGTATAAGAGCTTATCAAAGTACTGAGGGTTCAAACATCTTTAAAGCAAAAGAACATTTTGAAAGGCTGATCTATTCAGCAAAGAAAATGCACATCAAACTTCCATACTCTGTGGAAGAGCTAATACAAATTGCTTATACCCTGCTAGACAAAAATGAGCTGGTCGATGCCTATATCAGACCATTAGTCTACGCTGGAGACAGCATGTCTTTGATGCCCTCTAATGACTCGCATGTATTTATGGCCGCTTGGAAATGGGAAAAATATTTAGGCGATAAGCCTTTAAATGTTATGCTTTCTTCATTTCAACGGCCTAACCCAAAGTCTTGTCATGTAGAAGCTAAAGTTGTTGGGCATTACACCAACTCAATACTTGCTACACAAGAAGCTAAAGAACTTGGCTATGATGAAGCGCTATTGTTAGACATGCACGGCAATGTGGCTGAAGGACCGGGAGCAAATTTCTTCTATGAGAAGGATGATGTATTATATACTCCTCCTGCAGGAAATATCCTTCCTGGCATCACCAGAGCTACCATTATAGAATTAGCCAAAGAGTTGGATATCACAGTTGTTGAGAAACACTTTACTATCGATGATGTGTACAAAGCTGACAATGCATTCTTTGTAGGCACGGCAGTAGAGGTGGCTCCAATTGCTTCTATCAATGGTGAGAAATTTAAAGGCGCATGGGAAGATTCAGCAGGCCACAATATCTATTTGATGTACCGCCAAAAAGTAAGATACAATCATTACCAGGGCCTTACTATCGTTTAATTCATGACTAAAATATTAAATAAATATAGCCAGCAGGTAACTCAGGATCCATCTCAGCCGGCAGCGCAAGCTATGCTTCATGCTATAGGTCTGAGTAATGAAGATTTGAAAAAACCACAGGTTGGTATAGCTAGCACAGGTTTCGAAGGAAATCCTTGCAATATGCATCTGAATGATCTGGCTGCAGAAGTTAAAAAAGCTACGAATCAGGAAAACCTGATCGGGTTAATTTTTAATACCATTGGCGTGAGCGATGGCATCTCAATGGGAACTCCTGGTATGCGCTACAGCCTTCCTTCAAGGGATATCATTGCAGATTCTATGGAGACGGTCGTGAATGCGCAAGCCTATGATAGTCTTATAGCCGTTGTGGGCTGTGATAAAAATATGCCCGGTGCGATGATTGCCATGGGGAGAATCAACAGGCCTTCCCTCGTAATCTATGGCGGTACCATTAAGCCAGGATGTTTTAAAGATAAAAAACTTGATGTTGTTTCTGCATTTGAGGCCTTAGGTCAAAAGATAGCAGGCTCTATCAGTCAGGAAGATTTTGATGGTGTGGTAATGAATGCCTGCCCGGGACCTGGTGCTTGTGGTGGAATGTACACTGCCAACACTATGGCATCAGCTATTGAAGCTATGGGAATGAGCTTGCCTTATTCATCTTCAAATCCGGCAACCGGAGAAGAAAAAAACCAAGAATGTATTGATGCTGGAAAAGCCGTTGCCAGACTTTTAGAGATGGATCTTAAACCAAGAGATATTGTCACTAAAGCATCTTTTGAAAATGCCATCCGACTAATTACAGTTCTTGGCGGGTCTACCAATGCAGTACTTCATCTTTTGGCCATTGCCAAATCATTTGAAATTGACCTTACGCTTAATGATTTTGCTCGAATAAGTGCTGAAACTCCTTATTTGGCAGATTTGAAACCAAGCGGAAAATACTTAATGGAAGACCTCCACTTGGTTGGTGGTATTCCAGGTGTGATGAAAATGATGTTAGAAGAAGGTCTGCTTGATGGTAGCTGCATGACAGTAACAGGAAAAACCATTGCGGAAAACCTCGCTGAACTACCTCCGCTCCATGAGGCACAAGAGATCATTCAACCGAAAGATCAGCCTATAAAATCAAGTGGACATTTAAGGATACTAATGGGTAATCTGGCTCCAGAAGGTGCAGTTGCCAAAATCACAGGAAAAGAAGGAGAGTTATTTGAAGGGCCAGCAAAAGTATTTGATAGCGAATTTGAAGCCAATGATGGCATATCAGCAGGTCAGGTTAAAGCTGGTGACGTTGTTGTCATCAGGTACGAAGGCCCTAAAGGTGGACCCGGAATGCCCGAAATGCTAAAACCTACTGCCGCTATAATGGGTGCTGGTCTGGGTAAAGAAGTAGCATTGATCACAGATGGCAGATTCTCTGGAGGGACCCACGGATTTGTGGTAGGCCACATTACTCCTGAAGCACAGGATGGCGGACCATTAGCACTTGTTGAGAATGGGGATATGATAAGAATTGATGCCAGTGCAAATACTATTGAATTACTGATTAATGCTGCTGAATTCGATAAACGCAAAGCGGCATGGCAACCAAGACCACTAAAAAAACAAAGTGGTGCACTTTATAAATACGCAAAATTTGTGTCATCAGCATCCGAGGGGTGTGTAACAGATTTATAATATGGAAGCAATAACTAAAGAAGATAAAAAAGTTATTACTGGAGCGGAAGCTACCATTTTATCGCTACTTGCTGAAGGCACTGATATGGTCTTTGGGTATCCAGGTGGAGCCATTATGCCTATTTATGATGCCCTTTATGGCTATCAAAAAGAACTAAGACATATATTGACACGCCATGAGCAAGGTGCAATCCATGCTGCTCAGGGCTTTGCAAGAATTTCAGGAAGACCGGGAGTTGTATTTGCTACGTCAGGGCCTGGAGCGACCAACCTTATTACTGGTTTGGCGGATGCCAAAATTGACAGCACTCCTTTGGTTTGTATCACAGGTCAAGTGGCTTCCTCACTGCTAGGAACAGACGCTTTTCAGGAAACAGATATCATTAGCCTTTCTATGCAGGCAACCAAATGGAATATCCAAATCACCAAAGCTGAAGATATACCACAGGCCATTGCGAAGGCATTTTATATCGCGACCTCAGGAAGACCTGGTCCTGTATTGATTGATATAACCAAGGACGCGCAATTTGCTTCGCTGAATTACGAATACAGAAAATGCACGGGTTTTAGAAGTTATAATCCTAAGCCAGCAATTGATACAGAGAAAGTTAAGGCTGCGGCCGAATTAATCAATAAAGCTAAAAAGCCTTATGTCCTCTTTGGACAAGGTGTAATACTAGCCCATGCAGAGAAAGAGTTGGCTAATTTTGTTGAGAAAACAGGAATTCCAGCTGCATGGACATTATTAGGCTTATCTGCCTTACCTACAGACCATCCTCTAAATGTTGGAATGTTGGGCATGCATGGTAATTACGGCCCTAATAAATTGACCAATGAATGTGATGTTCTCATAGCTGTTGGTATGCGCTTCGATGACCGGGTTACTGGCGACTTGAATCGATATGCCAAACAGGCTAAGGTTATTCACCTGGAAATTGATCCGGCAGAAATTGATAAAAATGTACAAACCAATGTAGCGATACTTGGTGATGCAAAGGCATCTTTAAAACTTTTAATTGAGCATTGCCATGCCAATGAGCATACTGAATGGCTTGAAGAGTTTGAAAAACTATCGGCTATTGAGTATGATAAAGTCATTGCCTCTGAGCTAAACCCAAGTAAGCTCGGATTGACCATGGGCGAGGTGATTAGGAGAGCAAATGAGCACACTAATGGAGATGCAGTAGTTGTAACCGATGTTGGTCAGCATCAAATGGTGGCCTGCCGATATGCCAAATTCAATAAATCGAAAAGTAACATCACTTCAGGTGGATTAGGAACGATGGGCTTCTGCCTGCCAGCGGCACTTGGTGCTAAATTGGCTGCACCTGAAAGAGAAGTTATTGCAGTAATTGGTGATGGCGGCTTTCAAATGACCATCCAGGAATTAGGAACCATATTTCAAACGAGAGCAGCAGTTAAGATCATCATTCTTAATAATGAATTTTTAGGCATGGTAAGGCAATGGCAACAGCTCTTCTTTGACAAGAGATATTCATCAACCGAGCTTGTGAATCCTGATTTTGTGGCCATTGCCAAAGGGTTTGGTATTGAAGCATCATCAGTAAGCGAGCGTGATGGGCTCGATAATGCTATGAAGCAAATGTTTGATCATGACGGCCCCTACTTACTTGAGGTAATGGTGGAGAAAGAGGACAATGTTTTCCCAATGGTACCATCAGGTGCTTCAGTAGAAGACATAAGGTTAGAATAAATCAAATACGACTTTAAAGAAATTAACGTGAAGCAGATATTCACCATAGTAATATTTACAGAAAATAAGATTGGTCTGGTTAACAGAATCACTTCTTTATTTACACAGCGGCATATCAATATTGAAAGTATTACCGCATCAGAATCTGAATACTCAGGCATTCATAGATTCACTATAGTAATTGAGGAATCTCATGACCTAACGGTTAAGGTGGTCAAACAAATTGAAAAGCAAGTAGAGGTGCTTAAGGCGTTTTGCTTTACTGATCAGGAAACTGTGTATAGTGAAATCGCTTTATACAAAATCCAATTGACTCCGGACACAGACAAAGAGGCTTTGATGGAGATGGTAAGGAAAAATGATGCTTTTGTGAAAGAGCTGGTTGGTGATTTCATCATCATTGAAAAAACTGGTAAAAAACAGGAAACTCATGCTTTGTTTGAAGCCTTGTCTCCTTTCGGAATACAAGGATTTGTAAGATCCGGTCGAGTTTCGCTTAGCAAGACTTACAGCACTTTTTCCAAACATCTGCAAGATCTGGAGGCGCACTCAAAGGACACTATTATTATTAGCTGACAGCTACACTAATTAAAAATAAAAACTAGAAACATATTTAACTAAAGACAGAAAAATGGCAAAAATCAATTTTGGAGGCGTTACTGAAGATGTAGTAACAAGAGAAGAATTTCCATTAGAAAAAGCTCGTGAAGTACTAAAAGAAGAAACTATTGCAGTTCTTGGCTATGGCGTACAAGGTCCAGGACAGGCACTCAATCTTAAAGATAATGGCTTCAATGTTATTATTGGACAGCGTAAAAACTCTAAAAGTTGGGATAAAGCTGTAAGTGATGGCTGGGTACCTGGCGAGACATTATTTGAGCTTGAAGAAGCTTGTGAAAAGGGTACCATCATCCAATTCTTACTGTCTGACGCTGGACAAATTTCCTTCTGGCCAACAGTAAAAAAACACCTTACAAAAGGTAAAGCATTATATTTCTCTCATGGTTTTGGAATTACCTATAAAGAAAGAACTGGCATCGTTCCTCCAGATGATGTTGATGTTATTTTGGTAGCTCCTAAAGGATCTGGAACATCATTAAGAAGAATGTTCTTGCAAGGTAGAGGTTTAAACTCTAGTTATGCCATCTTCCAGGATGCTACAGGCAGAGCTAAAGAAAGAGTTACTGCTTTGGGAATAGGTGTAGGATCAGGATATTTATTTGAAACCAACTTCAAAAAAGAAGTTTATAGTGACCTAACTGGTGAGCGTGGCACTTTAATGGGCGCTATTCAGGGAATTTTTGCGGCACAATATGAAGTTTTGAGAGCTAATGGACACTCCCCTTCTGAAGCATTTAATGAGACCGTTGAAGAGCTCACGCAGTCTTTGATGCCATTAGTGGCTGAAAACGGAATGGACTGGATGTACGCCAACTGCTCAACTACTGCCCAAAGAGGTGCATTAGACTGGTGGAAGAAATTTAAAGACGCTACAAAACCAGTATTCGAAGACCTTTACAGCGAAGTGGCCGCTGGTAATGAAGCGCAAAAATCTATCGACTCAAACAGCAAAGAAGACTACCGCGTAAAACTTGAGGCTGAGCTTACAGAACTGAGAGAATCAGAAATGTGGAGAGCTGGTAGTGCGGTTAGAAAATTGAGACCAGAGAATGAGTAATGAGACAAGAGTAGTCGGTATTTAGACTTTAGATGTCTATGCGACAACATCTTAATACTGACTACTAATTACTAACTACATATTTAAAAATGAACAACACAAGCACTACATTGATAGACGTTGAACAGATAAAGGTGGCAGCGGAGAATTTGAAAGAGGTTATTGTACATACTCCCCTGCTGCCTAACCCTGTTCTTTCTGAACGCTATGGAGCTAATATTTCTCTAAAAAGAGAAGATCTTCAGGTGGTCCGTTCCTATAAAATTCGTGGTGCTTATCATAAAATTCAAAGTCTTTCTGAAGAAGCGCTTAAAAATGGGGTAGTCTGTGCCAGCGCTGGAAACCATGCCCAGGGAGTAGCTTTAGCTTGTTTTAAGAAGCAGATTTTTGGTACTATTTATATGCCTGCACCAACACCAAGTCAGAAGGTGAATCAGGTAAAAATGTTTGGAAAATCTTTTGTTAAAGTAGTGCTGGTAGGTGACACATTTGATGATGCCTTTGCAGAAGCCATAAAATTCTCAGAAAGTAAGAATGCCGCTTTTATTCCTCCTTTTGATGATATTAAGATAATCGAAGGGCAAGGTACTGTAGGTAAAGAAATATTAGATGACAGCGAAGCGCCTATAGATTATTTGATCCTGCCAATAGGTGGTGGTGGACTGGCTTCAGGTGTTTCAAGTTATTTTAAGACCTTATCACCAAACACCAAAATAATAGGAGTTGAACCTGCTGGAGCTCCTGCCATGAAAGCCTCCATTGATAAAGGCGAACTTGTTGTACTCGACAAGATCGACAAGTTTGTTGATGGTGCAGCAGTTAAAAAAGTAGGCGATTTAACTTTTCAGATATGTAAAGAGCTGCTGGATGATGTCATTACAGTGCCTGAAGGTCAGGTTTGTGGTGAAATATTGAGCCTGTATAACGAGCAAGCTATTGTAGTTGAGCCAGCCGGAGCATTATCCATAGCCGCCCTTAATGTTCTCAAAGACGAAATCAAAGGTAAAAATGTGGTATGTGTTGTAAGTGGCAGTAATAATGATATTACCCGTACAGCTGAAATCAAAGAGCGCTCAATGCTGTTCGAAGGTTTGAAACACTATTTCATTGTCAATTTCCCACAGCGAGCTGGGGCATTGCGTGAATTCTTAACGGATGTACTTGGGCCAAATGATGACATTGCCTTGTTCGAATATTCTAAGAAAAACAGTCGGGAAAAAGGTCCTGCACTCATTGGTATTGAACTAGAAAACCGGGAAGATTTGCAGCCATTGATGGCGCGCATGGAAAATAAAAAATTCCGCTTTGAATATGTTAATGATCAGCCTGAGCTGTTTCATTATTTGATTTAAAGACAAACACACTACTAACCTCCCTCAAGCGAGGAATAACTGAATCTTAGGAAGAAAATGTCCCATAGAGGGGACCACAGGGGTATCAAAACACATTTGTTTTTTTACTAACAATTTTAAAGTGCTGCTGAAAGCACCAGCACTGCGGCAAAACCTACCAGAGAAATTATCAACGTCATCATAGTCCAGCTTCTAAAAGTCTGCTTCTCGGTCATGCCTAAATAGTTGCTCACCAACCAAAAACCGCTGTCATTAACATGTGATAAAGTAGATGCTCCGCAAGCAATGGCAATAACAATTAAGGCCTTATCAATTTCAGCAGCGCCTGAAGCTAGCAAAGGACTTATAAGCCCGGCCGCAGTTATCATAGCTACTGTTGATGACCCTTGCAGCACCCTAACTAAAGCCGCAGCAATAAAAGCAAAGAATATCACTGGCAGTCCAGAAGCGGCTACGTAATTAGCCAGCATCTCCCCTGCTCCGGTGTCTACAAGCATTTGTTTGAATACTCCGCCAGCACCGGTAAGTAAAATTATAATACCTGCTGGCTCCATCGACTTGCCACTAATTTTCAGCAAAGTCTCCTTTGTTAAGCCTCTTTTTATTCCTAAAAAATACCAAGCCAGTAAGTTGGCTATAATTAATGCACTAAAAGGGTGGCCTATCATTTCTATCCAGCTCTTTACACCTTCTGAAATGGAACCATCACCAACCAAGGAGCTATTTAGCAATGTATTAGCAACAATCAACAAAATAGGCACTATAATGATCGTGATGATCATGCCAACAGGAGGAAATGTAGTTTCAATATTTTCATTACTCACTTCCTTTGGGGCATCAAGAGGAATCTTTTTAGCTATGTATTTGGCAAATATTGGCCCACCTACAATAGCCGCTGGTATTCCTGCCAGGAATCCCATCATGATGACCCAACCTAAATTAGCCCCCAAAATATCAGCTACGGCAACGGGTCCAGGGGTTGGTGGAATAAAAGCATGAGTAATCGCTAAACCTGTAAGCAATGGCAAAGCATATAACAATAAAGACTTTTTAGTCTTGCGCTGAAGCGCATAGACCATTGGAATAAGAATAATAAAAGCTACATCAAAGAATACAGGAATGGCCACCACAAATCCGGTGATCATCATAGCCCAGGATGCACGTTGCTCTCCAAATTTGGCGAGCAAGAATTTGGCCAGTGCCTCTGCTCCGCCTGATTGTTCTAATATCGCCCCGAAAATAGCTCCCAGACCAACGACCATGGCCACAAACCCAAGTGTACCACCCATCCCATTTTGCATGGTTTTTATTATGGATAGCGGTTCCACACCAGCGATTACTCCTACCAAAATACTGGCAATCAGCAGTGCTAAAAAGGCATGAATTCTAAAGAAAAGGATAAGAACCAGTATTGCGGCTATGCCTGAAAAGACAGCCAGGAGCAAAGTATAATCAATCATTAGCTTTATTTATATTCTTAATTACTGTAGCTACTATTTCACCAATTGAAAGTGTTATATCCACATTAATAGCTTCTGAAGGTGCTTGCAATGCATCAAACTGTGACTTCAACATATCAGCTTTCATAAAATGACCAGAGCGCTGTTCCATTCTTTGTTTAATAGTTTCATAATCTCCGTTGAGGTAAACCCAACGAACATCATCTGAAGCCTTATTTAATATTTCTCGATATGTATCTTTTAAAGCTGAGCACGCCAATACGCCATTATTTTCTTTAGAAAGTGCATCAACTATAAGTTCGAGCCATGGGTATCTATCCTCATCTGTCAAAGGAATGCCTGAAGCCATTTTATCCTTATTAGATTGAGGATGAAAATCATCAGCATCAAAAAATGGAAACTTCAGTTTCTCAGCCAGCGCTTTTCCGATAGTAGATTTACCACTACCACTAACCCCCATGACTATGATAATCATTAAAAGAAATTACTTGCTTGGATATTTGGCATCATTTAGTTCAATCCAGTTTCCATCAGGATCCTGAATATAAACCTGCCTTACACCATCAGGTCGCTTGCTTTGTTTGAAATTCTCACCGGGCCAGTCGGTATAGATTACTCCTTTACTTTCCAGAGAAGCTACAAATGCATCAAAGTTTTGGGTGTTTAAAGAGAAGTGAACCGAACGCGTTTTTATATCAGGCATTTCATCAGTTTTGATCAAGTGCAATTGATCAAAATTGCCCAAGGTAAACCATCTAATCTTGTCTTTGTCCCCTGGTGCTTTTATCTCCTTTAATTGAAGCACGTCTTTATAAAATTCAACACTTTTATCAAGGTCAGTAACTACAAGAGCAGCATGGTCCATCTCAAAATTGAATGTTTGAGCACTAAGACTGCCCGCAAACAACAGAACAGGTATAATTAGTAAATTTTTCATAGTTAAAAATAGTGTTATA
>NZ_SMLV01000268.1 GCF_009711525.1 Fulvivirga lutimaris | reverse complement strand
GCTTACTAAGCTGTTCAATGAAATTGATAAGTATGGTCAGTCAAGTCAGGATAGCTTGTATATGGGAATACATCCCAAAGGAGAATGGGAATCATCTTCTTACGATGATCGACTTGCTGATGCAGATAGTCTAAAATTATTTCTCGAAAGACTTGAAGCTATAAGTGACGAAACATTAGATGAACAGGAAAAGATTAGTAAAACGGTAATGCTGATCAAGCTGAAAAACTCCATTGATAATGTGAAGTTTAAAATGCTTTTCATCCCATTTAATGCTGAAGGTGGCTTCTATAATAGCATGTCTTACACCTTATCAAACCTACCCTTCAAATCTGCACAAGATTATTATGATTATTTAAACTGGCTGCCTAAATACCAAGAGTCATTAAAAGATAATTTAGAACTGATGAAAATGGGTATTACGGAAGGAATAGTAGCACCGAAAATAATTATTAACAATACACTTAATCTGCTTAAGCCATGGCTAGTAGAAAACACAGAAGATTCTCCTTTCTACAATCCAATAAAAGAGCTTCCTGAAAGTATAGACGAGACAGACTCTGAGCTTATCGAGAAAAAGGCTACTGAGGTTATTGGCTCTCTACAGCAGACCTATACAGAAATCAATAATTTTTTCGCTAATGAATACATGCCTGTGGCCAAGGAACAGCCAGGTATAAGTTTTGTGCCTACAGGCAAAGAATATTATGAGAACAGAGTGAAACATTATAGCACGCTCCCGCTGTCAGCAGATTCTGTGCACCAGCTTGGGCTCGCTGAAGTAAAAAGAATACGTGCTTCAATGGAGGAGATTATCGCTGATCTCAATTTTGAGGGCACATTCGCAGACTTTATTCAATTCCTGAGAACAGATGATCAATTCTATGCTAAAACTCCACAAGAACTTTTAAACCGCGCTGCATGGCTAAGTAAAAAAGCCGAAGGTCAATTACCAAAATTATTTAACAAGCTATACAGTTTGCCTTTTACTGTTGAGCCTGTTCCGGCCAGTATAGCCCCCACTTATACAGGAGGCAGGTATGTTGAAGGTTCATGGGAGTCAAAAAGAGCTGGAATATATTGGGTAAATACTTATAATTTGAAAAGCAGAACTTTATACACATTACCAGCTTTAACACTGCATGAGGCAGTGCCAGGTCACCATTTGCAAGGTGCGGTTACCGGTGAATTAAAGGATGTCCCTGAATTTAGAAACAACTACTATATCAGTGCCTTTGGCGAAGGCTGGGGCTTATATAGCGAATACCTCGGTGAGGAAATGGGTATGTACTCAACCCCCTATGAACTATTTGGAAGATACACCTATGAAATGTGGAGAGCCTGCCGTTTAGTAGTTGATACAGGCATACACACCAAAGGCTGGTCAAGAGAAGAAGCTTTAAAATTCTTATCCGAAAATACTGCTCTCTCTATTCATGAAGTAACAACAGAAATTGACCGATATATTGGCTGGCCAGGACAGGCACTCAGCTATAAGATTGGGGAGATCAAAATTAAAAGCCTTAGAAAAATGGCAGAATCAGAACTCGGAGATAAATTTAATATTGGAGAGTTTCATCAGGCAATACTTGAAAATGGCTCCGTGCCTTTGACAGTGCTAGAAGAGCGGATTAATAAATACATTGACTCCAAGCTGTCTGACAACCTATAAAATTTGGGGCACAAAAAAACCCTGCCTCCTTGCGGAGCAGGGCCTAATCAACTCAAACACATTAATCTTAGAAAGATATTTCTTTGATCAACTTGTCGCCTTTTAATACTTGGAAAGTGATAGTACCGTTAACAGTCTCAATGTTGAATAATTGAGCAAACTGGTTAGCTACTACTTCTTCAGCAGTGTAAACTACTTCACTTTTGTGATTTAATATTTTGATTGTAACTGCATCATTTGAACCGTTACCTAATCCTAATAAAAACTTGTTGCTAGTGTACTGGTTAACGAAAGCAGTAAGGTTGTTATCAGACTTTAAGTTGTAAGCAAATTCGAAAGATTTCACTTCTTGGTTATCAGTTACTTCGATAGTGTAATTTCCAGCAGGAAGCTCACTCATGTTGTAAGGTCTAACAAAACCATTAGAGTTTTTGATGATCTCACCAAATACTTTTTTACCTGACTCATTGTAGATAGTCACTTTTACTCTTTGAGCATCTTGGTTAGTGTAATACACTTTGAAAGTTGCTGTTGAGTCACTTGATACTTTGATCTTAGAAGATCCGGCTGCGAATACAGAAGCAATTGAAAATGCAAATGCTAATACTGTTAATAATTTTTTCATTTCTTTTTTTGGGTTTGTAATTATGGTGCAAAGGTATGGGGGCTAATTGCAACAAACCCGATCATGTTTGCTCTGGCTTACTTAGATGTAAGAAATTAACTACTTGTTAATCAATATTTTAGAGGCTAAATGATATGAAATAAGAATTTCAGTAAAATCACAAAATAATATTCTTAATAAATATAAATTATAGAAATAATATTCTTAATAGATGCGTAATAATAGAGTAGTACAAAATATAATATGTAATTAAATTTTGTGAATTATTAACTTTTAGTCAAAAACTTGACGTTAGTCAAAGGCTAAACATTGAATAAACTCAACTTAACTCTACTGATTTTTAGACAATTACAGGAATATGGATAGTAAAAGTAGACCCTTCATCATGTTTTGTTTCAAACTCGATAAAGCCATCTAATTTTGAAACGGCCTTTTTGGTGATATACAAGCCTAGCCCATTGCCTTGCGAAAGCTCATTTGCTCTAAAGTACATCTCAAAAATTCTATCTGTAAGTTCTTTTTCAATCCCCTGTCCGTTATCACTCACTTTGAAGATAACATGACCATCCATTTTGTTAGTCTCGATGCTTATCCAGGAATCAGTCGCCTTCTTTTTATATAAGATGGCATTTTCTATAAGATTATCCATTATAATCTCTAACAGGTCGTAGGAAGAATAAACTTCCTTTACTTTCAAATCAAACTTAAAACTAAGGAGATTATCTTTTTTAAGTTTTTGATGTTTATCAATAACCCTATTCAGCAGACCTTCCAAATTTACTTCAGTATACTTCAGCTTATCAAAGCCAATGATACTGATGGCTTTGAGTTTGCTTACCATTCGATCCAAACTTCCGGCAGTGTCCTTCACCTTATCGAAAAGCTCTAGCGCCTTTGGGTCCGTTAAAATTGTACTTGCTATTTCTGCAAGCCCAAGAAAAGTAGTTAGCGGCCTGCGAAAATCATGAGAAGCATGATAAAAAAAGGTATCAAGCTCTTTATGAGCCTCCCGCAGTTCCTTTGTTCTTTCATCTATCTTATACTCTAACCCTTCGTTTAATGAAACAATCTCTTCATTGGCCTCTTGCAGCTCCTCAGACTGAGCGGTGATTTCTTCGGCCTGTTCACTTATCTCTTTATTGAGTGCCTCAAGCCTCTTATTATTTCTGCTTTTAATTTGAAGAATTCGGAAGGTGATAATTAGAAGTATCACAACACTTAATATACCAGTGGAGATGAACCCAATAAAAATCCTTTGATTCGTTATTGTTTTATTCTGCAAGTCCTGACTTTGCTTTCTATTTTCATTTTCAAGACTTAGGAGAGTTAGTTCTTTCTCTCTTTTCTCTAATTTATATCTTGACTCTAACTCAGCTAACCTCACATCCTTTTCTCTGCTATTAACACTGTCTTTCAGTGCTGCATGTTGCTTAAAATATTCTAATGCCTTAGTATCATCTCCAATAGCTTCATAATATTTAACATATAGGTCAAGGCACTCCAGCAGGTATGAAAGTGCATCCATCTCAGTCAAATGCTTATTAGCAAGATCTAAATATTTCTTTGCTTCCCTGTAGTTTTTTAGTTTGATATATAAACCCCCTATGGTGTATTCACTAATGGCGGAGCCCAAAGCATTACCGAGCTCAAGTTCTATTGGGTAGGTGCGTTGATAAATCTCCAATGCCTTGGCATACATTCCCATCTTTTCATAAACAAACCCCTTATTAAACTCTGCTGCAACAGCGCCTTTTTCATAGTTAATACTTGTTCTTAATCTAAAAGACTTATCGTAGCACCAAATGGCACTATCATATTGATTCATTCTATCAAAAAAGACGCCTTTATAATTATATCCTGTAGCCTCTACACCAATGTCTCCTATTCTATGGGCCAAATTGATTGATTTATTGATGAGCTCCAATGACTTTTCCGAATCCTGAGCAGAATATAGCCATGCCAGATCAGCATAAGTCTCTGCTATTTCTTTAATATTTGACTGATCCTCGAAGGTTTTTAAGGCTTTATAGTAATAATCCACTGCCATTTCTCCTTTGCCCATTTCTGTATACACAGAACCTAACAGAAAGTATGTTTTGGCAATGCCATATGGATACTTGGCCCTCTTATAAATCTCGAGACCTTTATTTATAGCTATACTAGCGGAATCGAAGCCACCATAGTTCATGTATATTTTGGCTTTCTCCAGATTTACTTCGGCCATGCTTAGGGAATCACCACGATACTGGTAAATACTAAGTGATTTATCAAGGTGTTTAATGGCCGAAGCATACTCGCCCTTTATATTTTCTAATGTTGATTGTATTACAATATAAGATGCTTGCTGTTCAATAGGCAGGTTATCAAAGTCTATCACCTTTAATGTTTCAAAGGCGCTTTGAGCATTGCCAGACTGAGCTATAACTTTAGCTTTAACCAGTAGTAGTTCATCTCTCCTACTTTGTGAAATTCCTGAGAGATCGAGCAAAGAGTCCACTCTAAAGATGACTTCTTTAAACCTACCTTGCTTCCTTAATAAATTTAACGTGTAAATAAAGACAAGGCTTACATCTTTATCTAAGCTAGTACCTAAATATATGGCAGAGTCATAATATATTAATGCCTCATTATAATTCCCTTTAGTATATTCTGCAATTCCCTTATTTGCTAAGACATCTACTTTTTGAGTATTATTAAGGTTAAGATCATTTGCTATCTGATAAGCGGAGTCTGCATACAAGATGGCCATTTGAGTATCAGAATGCCAATAATAATCAAGAGAGTCCAGCAACTTGGCAATTTGCTGATTTTGAGTTTCAGCTTGATCTGGTTTTTTAACCAAGTTAACTGACGGTTTTCCGTTGACCGCAAAAACAAATATAAGAAGGGTAAATATTAAGTTCAGACCCATTTATTTTAAAAAAACCAAGATAACTTAAGTAATTTAACTTATAAATTAAGCAATATTATCATATTAATAAACCTTAACTGACTACTTATAGATATTAAACTTTAATATTAACCAATTAGAAGGAAGCACAAAGATTATTAACTATTAAAATGAAAAGTAACTCACCTTTACCTACTTATCAAGCCATATTTGAGACCTGTGAAGAAGGGATAATCGTGGTCAACTCTGAAGGCCGAATTATTCTGGCCAACCAATCTTCTAAAAGGCTTTTTGGGTATTCGATCGATGAACTACTCGCTTTATCAGTAGATGACCTACTTCCTTCCAGCCTAAGAAAAAAACACGCAGAGTTAAGAAAAGGTTATAGTAAAAACCCCCAACCAAGAAGAATGGGAAGAGGTAGAGATCTCCAGGCTCAAAAAAAAGATGGTAGCCTATTCCCTGTCGAAATTAGCTTAAACCAAACATTCATCAACGATGACAGCCACACCGTAGCTTTTATTATTGACATCACAGACCGGAAAGTTATAGAAGAAGCCTTAAAGAACAGTGAAGAACAGTTAATTGTCTATGCCTCTGAGCTGGAAAAAAGAGTTCAGGCCAGAACTAAAGAGCTTGACGAAACCATAAAAAAACTTGAAGATGTAAATCACCATCTCGAAGATGAGATAGTGGAAAGAAAAAAAGCACAAGAGGACGTAGTTTCAGCACTTGAAAATGAAAAGGAATTGAATGAGCTAAAGTCGAGATTCGTTTCTATGGCTTCTCATGAATTCAGAACTCCATTGAGTGCTATTTTATCATCAGCCTCTCTTATATCAAAGTACAACGATCCTGGCACTGAGGAGAAAAGGTTAAGACATGTTGATAAGATTAAATCATCTATCAATAACTTGAATAATATCCTCAATGATTTTCTCTCATTAGCAAAAATTGAAGAAGGTAAAACTGAAATTCAGGTAACTGAGTTTAATATTAGCGATTTGGCCAATGAAGCAATAAATGATATTGAGGAAGTTTTGAAAAGCGGACAGCATGTAGAACTTAGAAAATTTGGTACTGAAAGAAAACTCAAGTCTGATGAGAAATTGCTGAGAAATATATTTATTAACTTATTATCTAATGCCAGCAAATATTCATTTGAAAACTCAAAGATTATTTTGGACGTCATATATGGTAAAAATAATATTGATATACACGTTACAGATCAGGGAATAGGAATCGATCTAACTGATCAAAAACATTTGTTCGAAAGGTTTTTCAGAGCCAAAAACGCAACTAACATTCAAGGTACCGGTCTGGGTCTTAATATTGTAAAAAAACATGTAGAATTGCTATCTGGCTCCATTACATTTGAAAGCCAACTTAATATAGGCACTACTTTTAAAGTAAAATTACCTCTATGAAGAAAATACTAGTTATAGAAGACAATAATGAAATAAGAGAAAATATTGGTGAGATATTAGAGCTAGCAGATTTCGAAGTAAGTCTTGCTGAAAATGGCAAAAGAGGTGTCGAAATGGCTATGGCTGATCATCCAGATTTGATATTATGTGATATCATGATGCCAGAGCTTGACGGTTATGGGGTACTTCACATTTTATCTAAGAAGGAATCTACACAAAGGATTCCTTTTATATTTTTAACAGCAAAAGCTGAGCACTCAGACTTAAGAAAGGGAATGCTTTTGGGCGCAGATGATTACCTCACCAAGCCGTTTGACGACATTGAGTTATTAGATGCTATAGAATCGAGGCTAAAAAAATATGATGCTATAAACAAGGAATACAAGCCTGACACAAAAGGCATTAAGAACTTCATTTCAGATGTTAAATCTGTTCATAACCTAGAGTCATTTACCTCTACACTTAGACCAAGACTTTACAAAAAAAGAAATGAAATCTTCAGAGAAGGAGATTACCCCAATCACTTTTATATGATCTCTCATGGCAAAGTGAAAACAATAAAGACCAATGAAGATGGCAAGGAGTTAATAACAGGTATATATTCTGCTAATGACTACTTTGGCTATGAAGCCTTATTAAAAGAAACTGAACACATGGACTCAGCTGAGGCTATCGAAGACTCTGAAATAGTTCAAATTCCTAAAATTGAGTTTTTCGAACTGCTTTATTCCAATCGCGAAATAGCTCAGAAATTTATAAAACTACTGTCTAACAATGTGGTTGAAAGAGAGCAGCGACTTGTTGACCTAGCTTACAACTCTGTTCGACAGAGAACCGCTGGTGCACTGATAGAGATTTTTGAGAAGTTCAACTCAGAAACTCCAGATGAACCGCTAAAGGTTTCTCGAGATGACCTCTCTAATATGGTAGGTACAGCTACAGAATCCGTAATCAGAGTATTATCAGACCTTAAAGAAGAACAAATTATTGAGGTTCAGTCTGGTAAGATCATAATCAAGGATATGGAAAAATTAGCTAAAATACAGCAGTGGCACTTTGCCAGATAATGGTAATGTAGACTAGTATCAATGTTAAAGATGACCTTCATCATAATAAAGAACATATAAATAGCTGATTTTTGGGTCTTTAAAATGGCGACTCATGAAATCTAATGCCTTATTTCTGCTTATGTTGATTCCGGCTTTCTTAAAAGCGCAATCAACTTCAAAATTCATAATTGAGCCCACAAGTTCTTTTGTGCTTAAAGGTGTTTCTAATGTGAATAAATTTGACTGCGAGTTGCAAGAAGGCTTCTGCGAAGACCAATTATCTATTGGATATACTCATGAGAAGGGTAATGTATATTTCAAAAATGCCAGTCTAAGTTTAAGTGTCAGCAAGTTTGACTGTAAAAGCAAATACATCACCCGAGACATGAAGAAGACACTCAATGAAGAACAGTTTCCATTTATGGAATTCGAACTTCTTTCTATTGAGAACTTTACCAACAACAAAAACACCTGTCCTATGGCAGAAGCATTAGTTACC
Source organism: Fulvivirga lutimaris (assembly GCF_009711525.1). Taxonomy (GTDB): domain Bacteria; phylum Bacteroidota; class Bacteroidia; order Cytophagales; family Cyclobacteriaceae; genus Fulvivirga; species Fulvivirga lutimaris. The sequence goes on along the minus strand of NZ_SMLV01000268.1, from coordinate 1,196 downwards.
ATTTCTGGTCACACTAATAAGTACTATTTAAAGTATGAACTCACACCTCTTACCGACAGCACTTATCAAATAAAAATGGGTTCTGATTTCAAAATGAAAGACTTTAATATTGATCCTCCTTCTGCTATGATGGGACTTATAAAAGTTCATGACACAATTACCGTTGAGATTGACCTTCAGATAACCCTGCTCTAAAACTAATAAAGCCAGACTTTTTACAGACTAGCTTTTGTGCTCTTAGTTATTTCCTACTTACCTTTCTTTGTATACGAATTGAATTGGCAGCACCATTCGAACCCTCACTGGCACGCCTCTTTGTTTACCTGGGTTCCAGGCTGGGCTTTCGCTGAGCACTCTAAGCGCTTCCTCATCACACCCCATGCCGATACCTTTAATCACCTCAAAATCGACAAGCTGTCCATCAGCATTTATCACAAATTGCACAAACACTTTTCCCTGTACTTTTGCTCTGATGGCTGCCTGAGGATATCTTATATTCTCATGAATGCCTTTAAGGAATGTAGACATACCCCCTTTTGGTGTAGGCTTATCTTCTACAATACTAAATATCTCATCTGCAACTTCCTCCTCTGGCTTTTCTATTTCCACAACATCCAAGGCTGCAAATATGTCATCTTCAGAGATATCCATATCGAAATCAATATTAATCTCTTCTTTAATTTCCTCAGCATCCTGTACCTCGACAATATTAGCTTGTTTTACGACTTTTTCAGGTGGTGGAGGTGGAGGTTGATTTGTTAGTGGCACATCCATTATCTCCTCCATGGCTTGTATGTTACCCTCAAGGTTTATCATAGATGTGTTATCATAACTTCGCCATTCAAACATTACAGTAATGAATAGCATGCTTAAAAAAAGACCTATGCTAAAAAAGAGTTTCTTATGATCAATGGCATTTGTTCGTCTGGCTTTTTTGATGCTGATCAAATCAGCAACAAAATCAGAATCTTCCCAGGGCTTTTTTTCAATACTTTTAATAATGCCCTTTTTATTTTTTACAACTTTTAGGTTATAAATATTATTGGTTATTTCTGGAAGTCCCATGATTGACACTGGTTTGTTATTTAACTAATTAAATATCCCAACTTAACAACAGAATTAATATGATGATTGAATAGGTTAAAACTGATATTTATCAGATACGAAAAACCTATAAACAAAAAAAAGGAGAGGTA
>NZ_SMLV01000147.1 GCF_009711525.1 Fulvivirga lutimaris | reverse complement strand
GAACTTTCCATTGGTTGGTAATTTCAGGTACATTCTCGAAAGTATCCGTCCAGAAATAAGTCAATACTTTATAGAAACCAACTTCAGTGGAGTTCCATTCTCTAGGCAATCGAGGTCTTTGGTATATCAAAGGGCCAAAAAACAGCTGGACACACTTCCTTTCGGAACACAACGCAATGTCTACGATGTAGGCTACGAATGGGTAAATCATTCACTTAACCCAAAACACCCAGATCCTAAAAGCCTCAGGGTAACAATTGGTGGCCCCGAATGCCAACAAAAATACAATGCCAGTATATTAAACATATCGGCCATGAGCTATGGTTCATTAAGTAAAAATGCGGTAATGGCCTTAAACAAGGGGGCTCAGATGAGCAGCTTTGCCCATAATACCGGTGAAGGCGGTTTAACAGAATACCATTTAAAAAATGGTGGCGATGTCATCTGGCAAATTGGTACTGGATACTTCGGAGCCCGAACATTAGAAGGAAATTTTGATGAAGAACTTTTTAAAGAGAAGGCTCATAATACCAATGTTAAAATGATTGAGATAAAACTCTCTCAGGGTGCAAAACCTGGTCATGGTGGTATTTTGCCTGCTGCTAAAGTAACTGAAGAAATCTCAAAAATCAGAAATGTACCTATGGGTCAGGATGTTAACTCACCTCCTGCACACTCTGCCTTTACCACTCCTACAGAAATGATGGAGTTTGTAAAGAAGTTGAGAGAATTGTCTGGAGCTAAGCCAATAGGAATTAAATTATGCATAGGTAAGCGCAGAGAGTTCCTTGCAATTTGTAAGGCAATGATAAAAACAGGCATATTACCTGATTATATTGCGGTTGACGGCACAGAAGGCGGCACAGGTGCTGCTCCTGTAGAGTTTTCCGACAGCATTGGTACTCCTCTTAATGAATCCTTGATTTTTGTTCATAATGCATTGGTTGGGTATAACCTTAGAAAGGACATAAAGGTGATATGCAGCGGCAAAATAATTACTGGTTTTGATGTGGTTAAGAATATTTCTATTGGTGCCGATTTATGTTATTCAGCCAGGGGCATGATGATGGCTATTGGTTGCATACAAGCTTTAAGATGTAATGCCAATGTTTGTCCTACCGGAGTGGCAACTCAAAATCCTCAATTGGTAAAAGGTTTGGATATTGAGGATAAAGCTAAGCGAACGGCTTCATATCATGATGGCACCGTTCATAGTGTAGCAGAAATTATTGGGTCGATGGGTTTATCTTCAACTACAGAATTACGTCCATGGCATAGAATGCGCAGAACTGATTTTACAGAGATAAAACATTATGGAGAAATCTATGAATTCTTAAAACCAGGTGCTTTGCTTGAAGATATTTTACCTCAAGGTTGGGACAGAGCTGCAAAAGCCGCTTCCCCAGACTTTTTTAATCATGTAGAGGTTGAAGAGAAAGCACTGGTTGCTGATGAATTTTAAAATTCAAGAACTATGAGTACTTCCATTTCAAACAAAGACTATAATGAGGCACTCAAAAACCTCAATATGGAACTGATCCATTTACAACGTTGGATAAAAAAACACGGTCTAAAAGTCGTGGTCCTATTTGAAGGTAGAGATACGGCAGGAAAAGGGGGTGTAATAAAAAGAATAACTGCACCACTAAACCCTAGAGTATGCAAAGTTGTAGCCTTAGGTGTACCAACAGAACGTGAAAAAACACAATGGTACTTTCAACGCTACATCCAACACCTACCGGCAGCAGGAGAAATGGTAATTTTCGATAGAAGTTGGTACAACAGAGCTGGGGTTGAAAAGGTAATGGGTTTCTGTACGGAAGCTGAATATGAAGAATTCTTAAGGTCATGCCCTGAATTTGAAAGAATGCTTATTCGTTCTGGTATAATACTTATAAAGTACTGGTTCTCAGTGAGCGATTCAGTTCAGGAATTAAGATTTAAAGAAAGAATTGAAAACCCTACTAAAAGGTGGAAATTTAGCCCTATGGACTTAAAGTCCAGAGCCCATTGGCTTGAATATAGTAAGGCTAAAGATGAAATGTTTGCTCACACCGACACTAAGCAAAGCCCTTGGTATGTTGTCAATGGTGATGACAAAAAGAAAGCTCGATTAAATTGTATCGACCATCTTCTTAGTCTTATTCCTTATCAACCCATAGATTTTGAAAAAATAGAACTCCCCGATTTACCTGAAATGAGGAAATATGTAAGGCCCCCGATGGAGTACCAAAATTTTGTCCCTGAAAAATATTAAATCTGCTTAGTAGAATCTCTTAAGATCAACTCCGGCACGAATGCTGGTTCTATTTCTATTGTTCGAGTTTTCTTTTCAATCATTTCAAGAAGATATCTAGCTGATCTCTCTCCGGTTTCGGACAAATGATGACTCACTGTGGTTAATCTTGGCTCTACAATCTTAGAAATCGGGTAATTACCATAACCTATTACAGATATTTGTTCAGGCACTTTATAACCCATTTTCTTCAATACTATAATAGCTTCAACAGCAAGATTATCATTGACTGCAAAAATCCCATCAACATCAGGATGTTCCTTCAATAGTTTCTCTAACGACTGACCGACTACATGCCTATCAAAATCACAATTTGCAATAAGGCTGTTACTAACCTCCAGATCGCCATTCTTCAAAGCTTCTTTATAACCGTTAAGTCTATTCTTAGTATTGAACATTGAGGTAGGCCCTGCCAAATGAGCTATCTTTTTAGAACCTGTTTTTATCAAATGTTCTGTAGCAATATATGCTGCATTATAATCATCCGCCTCCACCTGAACAGTCTCTAATGCCGGGTCAACTCGATCGAAAATAACCACAGGCATATGATTCATCACTTCTTTAATATGATTCAGTCTGGTAGTCTCCTGCGCAATACAAAGTAAAATACCGTCAACTCTACCTGAAGAAAGTGATTTTAGTAACTTCTCCTCTTCCTCTTCCTTCTCATTTGACTGGCAAATAAGTAGCTGGTACCCTTTTGCAGAAGCAACTCTTTGCATACCACTGATGATTCTAGAAAAGAAATATACACCAATACTGGGCACGACAACTCCAATGCAGTAAGTTT
>NZ_SMLV01000219.1 GCF_009711525.1 Fulvivirga lutimaris | reverse complement strand
GCAAATACCCAACCTTTACTTATCATAAATCAATATAAGTTATAATTTTGTACCTTTAACTAAACGGATATGCTATTGGATTTTGAAAAGCCTATTGCAGATTTAGAGGCAAAACTCGAAGACATGAAGAAAATCGCTGCTGACAGTGATGTAGATGTAAAAGAAGCCGTAAAATCACTAGAAACAAAGATTAAGAACCTGAAAAAGGATACTTTCAATAACCTCACCAGATGGCAAAGGGTACAGCTTTCTAGGCACCCTGAGAGACCATATACACTCGACTATGTTTATGAAATACTTGACGATTTCGTTGAGTTACATGGCGATAGGAATGTTGCTGATGATAAAGCCATGATCGGTGGGTTTGGTACTATTGACAAGCAGACTTTTATGGTTATTGGCCAGCAGAAGGGTAGAAATACCAAGCAACGCCAGATGCGTAACTTTGGTATGGCTAATCCTGAAGGCTACAGAAAGGCCCTTAGGTTGATGAAACTTGCTGAGAAGTTTAATAAGCCCATCATCACATTTATTGATACTCCTGGTGCTTTTCCTGGTCTTGAAGCTGAAGAGCGTGGACAGGGCGAGGCTATAGCCAGAAACTTGAAAGAGATGTTTATGCTCAAAGTACCTGTAATCTGTATTATTATAGGTGAAGGTGCTTCTGGAGGTGCATTAGGTATAGCCATAGGAGATAGGGTAGTAATGTTGGAAAACACATGGTACTCTGTGATCTCACCAGAATCTTGCTCTTCAATCTTATGGAGAAGCTGGGATTATAAGGAGCAGGCGGCTGAAGCTCTAAAATTGACAGCCAAAGACATGCTTGATGTTAAACTTATAGATGGTATCATTAAAGAGCCTTTAGGCGGTGCACATACAGATCTTAAATTCATGGTAAAAGAAATTAAGAAGTATATTAAAGATACGCATGCGGAATTAGATAAAATGACTCCTGAGCAGCGTATAAGTGAAAGAATTGATAAATTCTGTGCAATGGGCCAGTTCAAGGAATAAAAAATAAAGATTTACTAAATTAGAGCCACAGAATATTCTGTGGCTTTTTTAATGCTTAAAATATGAAAAAGATTAACTGGTTAGATCATTTGATAAATCTGCTTGTAGTGATTACAGGTATTACTATTGCTTATAGCTTGAACAACTATAATGAAGCAAAAAAATCTAAAGAACTACAGGATACCTATATTGAATCAATGATCACTGATATTGATAAAGATATATCAGAGCTTGACTCATTAATATTAGATGGTCAGCAGGATACGATTTTATTTAAAAGAATGTTGGAGGCCAAAACAAGACCATTGTCTAAGGACTCTATTAGTATAGCCATTTCAAGAATTGCGAGTTTAGCTTCATTTTATAGCAGAAATATCACTTATGAATCAGTGAAATCTTCTGGAAAGTTTGAATTATTAAGCTTAAAGCTGAGAATTGATATCATTGAATTTTACCACAAGGGGTATGAGCAAATAGAAGAAATAGAGTCTTATTATAAAATGAGCTTCGACAATCAGATTATACCTTTTCTTATTGAAGATGCCTTTTCAGGAAATGATGGTTTGAGTATTACCAAGCTCGCTTCAGATAAGTTTAGAACCATTTTAGGCGTGCACATGTCTTATCTAATACAGAAATTAGGTGCATATAAAGAAGGAAAGAGGTTGGCAATTAAACTTAAGGAAGAGTTAGAAGCCAGCAAGTAGTATGAAGTTACATGTTATAGATACCGGGTTTTTTAAGTTAGATGGTGGGGCCATGTTTGGAGTGGTACCCAAAACATTGTGGCAAAAAAGCAACATGCCAGATGAAAACAATCTTTGTACATGGGCCATGCGCTGTTTGTTGATTGAAGACAGCAATCGTTTGATATTAATTGACAATGGCATTGGAAATAAGCAAAGTGAAAAATTCTTCCGTCACTATTACTTACATGGAGATCATTCTTTAGAAAAATCTTTAAAAAACAAAGGTTTTGGCAAAGAGGATATTACTGACATGTTTCTGACTCATCTGCATTTTGACCATTGTGGTGGTGGTGTGGTTTATAATGGAGAGAAACTTGAGCTTGCCTTTAAAAATGCAAAATACTGGTCTAACGAAGATCACTGGCAATGGGCGACAGAACCTAACCCTAGAGAAAAGGCTTCCTTTCTTTCAGAAAATATTATGCCCATGCAGGAAAGTGGGCATTTAAACTTCGTGCCATTGGACGGATCTTCTCCATTTTTGCAATTTGACATCGCTACATTCGATGGTCACACAGACAAGCAGATGGTACCCAAAATTAAGTATAAGGACAAAACCATTGTATTTATGGCTGACCTTTTACCATCAACTACGCACATTCCATTACCCTATGTTATGGCATATGACACCAGACCGTTGCTTACCATGTCTGAAAAGGAGCAGTTTCTAAAAGAAGCGGCTGATAACGAGTACATTCTTTTTCTCGAGCATGATCCTGTCAATGAGTGCTGTACAGTTAAGCACACAGAAAAAGGTGTTAGGCTTGATCGATCATTTCCACTTTCTGAGATTCTATAAATGACTGCCAAAAGTGTAGGCTTAACATTATCTGGAGGCGGTGCAAGGGGCATTGCGCACCTTGGTGTAATTAAGGCTTTTGAGGAGCATGGAGTTAAGTTTGATGTGCTTTCTGGTGCCAGTGCGGGTGCTATTATTGGCGCACTTTATAGCTATGGCTATTCGGTTAATGAGATATTAAAGATCATTCTAGACCTCAAAGCCTTCAAGTTTATTCAGCCTGCCATGAGTACTAAGGGCTTGTTGAAAATGGATGTCATAAGGAAGTTTTTGGAATCTTACCTTCCTGAAAATTCTTTTGAGAAGTTAAAAATTCCATTATTCATAGCTGCAACTAACATTAGAACTGGTACCACTACATACTTCGAAAGTGGCGATCTAATAGGAATCATTTGTGCCTCTTCTTGCATACCAGTGCTTTTTCAGCCGGTCACGCTGGAAAATGAGCTCTATATAGATGGCGGAATACTGAATAACCTGCCAACAGAAATAATAAGAGATCGGTGTGATATACTTATTGGAAGCCATTCTAATCCTGTTGATAAGAATTTTGAAGTTAAAAATGCCCGATTTGTTTTAGAGAGGGCACTGATGCTGGCCATTACCAGAAATGCGATAGCAAGTTCTAAGCTATGCGACATACTTGTTGAACCTGAAGGTTTAGAGCCTTTTAAGGTGATGGATTTAAATAAAGCAAAAGAGATATTCGGACTAGGTTATAAGACAACCACAAAGCTAATTGAAGAACAAAAGTTGATTGAAAAGATTGGAATATGACGTTTAAAGAACAGATCCTTCAGGGAATACCCAATGAATTGCCGGCTCCCAAGCCTTTCGATATTAATGCTAATCATGCTCCCAAAAGAAGCGAAATTCTTTCTGAGGATGAGAAGAAGTTGGCGTTGAGAAATGCCCTTAGATATTTTGATAAAAAACATCATGAAGTATTAATTCCAGAATTTAGAACAGAGCTTGAAAAATACGGTCGTATATATATGTATAGGCTCAGGCCTGATTATGAGATGTACGCCCGACCATTGGAAGAGTATCCTTTTGTGTCAAAGCAAGCAGGAGCGATCATGTTGATGATTCAGAATAATTTGGATCCTGCAGTTGCCCAACACCCTCATGAGTTAATTACTTATGGAGGTAATGGTGCTGTGTTTCAAAACTGGGCTCAATATCTGCTTACTATGCAATATTTGGCTACTATGAATGACGAGCAGACATTACACATGTATTCAGGGCATCCTATGGGCCTTTTCCCATCATCGAAATCAGCACCGAGGGTTATTGTTACTAATGGAATGATGATTCCTAATTACTCATCACAGGATGACTGGAATAAGTTCAATGCACTTGGTGTTACGCAATATGGCCAGATGACGGCTGGCTCATATATGTACATAGGACCACAAGGCATTGTTCATGGTACAACTATCACTGTACTTAACGGAGGACGCAAGATATCTAAAAATGGAGAAGGTCTTGAAGGTAAGTTGTTTGTTTCTTCTGGACTAGGAGGGATGAGTGGGGCGCAACCGAAGGCAGGTAATATAGCCGGTTGCGTGTCTGTTGTTGCAGAAATTAACCCAAAGGCCACACATACCCGTCATTCTCAGGGTTGGGTAGATGAAGTAATTGAAGACTTAGATGAGTTGGTAAGCAGAGTAAAATCTGCCAAGGAGAATAAAGAAGTTGTTTCCATAGCCTATCAAGGAAATATCGTTGATGTATGGGAGAAGTTCGATAAAGAAAATGTCTATATTGATTTGGGCTCAGATCAAACCTCATTGCACAACCCATGGGCAGGAGGTTACTACCCCGTAGATATTTCATTCGAGGAATCTAATAGATTGATGGCTGAAGACCCTTCAGAGTTTAAGAAGCAGGTTCAGTCTACATTAAGACGGCATGCCGCAGCTGTTAATAATCATACGGCTAAAGGAACCTACTTCTTTGATTATGGCAATGCCTTTCTGCTTGAGGCTTCAAGAGCTGGGGCAGATATTATGGCTGAGAATAACATAGATTTCAGATATGCATCTTATGTTCAGGATATTATGGGCCCCATGTGCTTTGATTATGGTTTTGGCCCATTCAGATGGGTTTGCACCAGTGGTAAGGGTGAAGACTTAGACATTTCTGATGAGATAGCAGCTAGCGTTTTGGAGGAGCTTCAGAAAAAATCTCCGCCTGAGATTCAGCAGCAAATGGCTGATAATATTAGATGGATAAGGGCCGCTAAGACCAATAAACTGGTAGTTGGTTCACAGGCAAGAATATTATATGCAGATGCTGAAGGAAGAATTGAAATAGCTCGTGCTTTTAATAAAGCTATAGCAGCAGGTAAAATGGGAGCTATTGTACTTGGTAGAGATCACCATGATGTTTCTGGTACAGATAGCCCTTATAGAGAAACCTCCAATATTTATGATGGGTCAAAGTTTACGGCTGACATGGCGATTCATAACGTTATAGGCGATTCTTTTAGAGGTGCTACCTGGGTATCAATCCACAATGGAGGTGGTGTAGGCTGGGGTGAAGTGATTAACGGAGGCTTTGGAATGTTGCTCGATGGTACTGATGAAGCTGAACGTAGATTAGAGAATATGTTGTTCTATGATGTGAATAATGGAATAGCCAGAAGGAGCTGGGCACGTAATGAAGAAGCCATTTTTGCAATAAAAAGGGCGATGCAAGTTAATCCAAACTTGAAAGTAACGCTACCTAACCATGTAAGCGACAACTTGTTAAGTTAAAATTATCTTTATTATCCTGTAAGTTTTAGCCTTAATTAGCTTATATTCCATTTGAATTAATGGTTTGGCTTTATCTAACTTAGTGTTGAACATTAAAACGAATAAAATGAAAAAAGTACTACTATTATTTTTATTGGTGGCAGCGGGGTCAATAACCACCTACGGTCAGTCAAGGATTGGCGGAAACATAGCTTACGGAACAGAAATAGAAGAATTAGGAATAGGTATCAATGGAGAGTTCTTTCTTAAGAGCAATTTAGCCATTGCACCTGGTTTTAATTATTACTTTGTTGATGATCCAGTTAATTTTTGGGAATTGAATGCCAATGTTAATTACTATTTCTCTGAGTCTGGATCTGTAGCAGTATATGTTCTAGGTGGTTTGAATTTAGCGCATATAGGCTTTGATGGATCTGATTTTGGTATTCCTGATAGGAGCGATAATGAACTTGGGTTAAACATAGGCGTAGGAGCTAATTTTGATGTTGGAGGCTCTGTAGTGCCCTTTGCACAGTTTAGATATGTACTAGGAGACTTTGATCAGGCTGTGTTCTCATTTGGTGTTAGATTCCCGTTAAATTAATTTTTGGCTGGATAATTGTAATAATATTTTTTTAACTTAAATCATAAACCAAAACTTTTAAATTATGAGAAAGATTTTTTT
>NZ_SMLV01000063.1 GCF_009711525.1 Fulvivirga lutimaris | reverse complement strand
ATTAACCAGCTGATGCTGGCGCTACTAATGACTGCGGTACTTGTGGCTTGTGGTGAAGAAGACTTAACCGAAAATCAGGCTGATGCTTCTGAAATTGTATCAGCAGAAGCTGAAATGGATGCTGTTTTTGAGGATGTTGATGATCTTGCGTCTGTTTCTTTGGAATCATCAGATTCAAATTCGGGTGGCCGTGTTGCAGAAGGTGACGTTGATGATGACAGAATATGTGAGGGAGTATTTTCTTATGAAGGTACTCGTGAAGAAGGGACTATTACTTTAGATTTTGGTGATGGCTGTATTGATGCTAATGGAAATGTTAGAAAAGGAAAGATATTTATATCCCATGTCGGAAATTTCTTTTTCCCAGGAAGTACAACTACATTAACTTTTGAAGACTATTCAATCAATGATATACAAGTAGAAGGAAAACGTACCGTTACTAATATTACTGAAGATGACAGGGATACACTTACTTTTAGTGTAATGCTGGAAGGCGGAAAAGTTACTTGGGAAGACGGTACTTTTGCGACAAGAGAAGTTGACCATGTGAGGGTTTGGGAGAGAGCTTTGAACCCAATTAATGACAGAATACTTGTTTCTGGAACTGCTTCTGGTACAACACGCAGAGGTGTAACTTACGCTAGTGCAATAGCAGAAGAGTTGGTCTTTGTGAAAAATTGTAGAAGAAGTAGAAGAGGCAGACTGCCTGTTGATGGTGTGAATATAATAACCACTAGGAATAAAGTGATCACGCTTGATTTTGGTGATGGTGAGTGCGACAATGAGGTTACAATTACTGTCGATGGAGCAGAGGAAAGTGTAACAATTGGTTAGTTTGTAGGCAGATCAGTTTTTTTGAAGCCATTCGCAAGTTAGCGAATGGCTTCTTTTGTTTAGTGTAATTTCTTACATCTAAATATGGGAAACAGATGGAATTATTTCCCAAAAATGGAATGTGTAAATAGGTAATATTAC
>NZ_SMLV01000122.1 GCF_009711525.1 Fulvivirga lutimaris | reverse complement strand
TATATTTTTACTACCGGGGATTCTACCTGATTTTAATGCGCCAGTTTTTAATGTTTTGCCAGTGTATTCATCCGTTGATCGAACATCTAAAATGACTGCACCTGAGAAAAAGGCAGTTTGTACTTCTTCTTGTGATGTATAATATTTTGTAGCTTGGGAATTGGGCAACTTAAATTCTGACTTTTTATTTACAGGAATATCAGTAGTTACTTTTCCTTCACCAGCTTTCCATGCTGGCAGTCCCCCATGAAGAAGTTTAACCTTCGTAAAATCATAATTTTGGAGTATCCACCATAGTCTTGCGGCCTCGCACAAGCCCTTGTCATCATATATTATAATTGTATCATTGGTGTTTATTCCCAAATTGCTAAAGAGTGATTCAATTTGTTCCGCAGGAGCCATCATTCCCCCATAAGAAAATGTAGAATCTTCAATATCCAATCTCCTAATGTGTCTTGCGCCTACTATATGCTCTTTATCATAGATATCCTTTTTACTTAGATCCAAAATCTTGATATTCGGGTGATCAACAAGCTTTTTAAAATCTCGAACCTCAATTAGATAGTCTGATTTTACAGACTTATCTTCAGTGATTGCAGTTGCCTTATCATCGACCTGTGTGTTTTGGCAAGCAGAGAAAATAAGGGCAAGAACAACTAACTTAATCTTCCAATTCATACCACTCTATATTTGATAAATTTTCACGCCTCCCTTTCTTTTTGGGAGGATAATTAGTGACCAAGTAGTTAACTATCACTTCCTGATTCTCTCCCAAATCCCATAAGTTCTGCGTTTCCTGCATCCACTTGATAGTGGCGTTCCAACGCTCGGCATTCATTCTGTTCTGGATAATGAGTTTTGAAGAATGACAATTAGTGCAGTTGTTTACCACTGTCATTAAGCCTTCAGCTTCCACCAATCCAGTTCTTATGTGTATGCCATTTTCAATTTTGTTATCATCTACATTGGGTGTTGCTACGGCAACTTGCTGCTGCTCTGGCCTTAAGGCACTCAAGCTTGGGTCAACTTTATAGTAAATGAGGAAGCTACCAAAGGCAATAACCAAGACCAGCGCTAAAACTGTTAGCTGATAAATGATCTTTACAAGACTGGTAAGTTTTTCTTTTTCAGACATTTAGCTAACCTTTACTGCGATCCTATGACATGCATTGTTTAAGTACCCTTTAGGATTCCAGCCAGGCACTAACATGGGTTGTGAAACACCATTAGAATCAGTTGCTCTGGCCCACACTTCATAATATCCTTTTTGTGGAAATTCAATTGTCGCTTCAAAATGCTGCCAGGCTAATCGGTTAACAGGCTCATCTATTTTACAAGTCTTCCAGGTAGCCCCAAAATCTATTGAGTATTCCATTTTATTGACTTTCAACTCGCCAGCCCAGGCATGACCTCTTATATTTAATGAAGCACCCTCTTTAATAATAGCCCCAGATTTTGGGTAAGTAATTAATGATTTAACTGGCATAGATTCTATAATGCACATGTCTTCATCACTCACCTTTTCTCCCGGAGAAACTGGCTTACAAGGTACTCTGTAGGCTGTCCCTGTCATTTTGGTTCCGTCATGTACAATGTTTCTAATGCTTATGCGGTTGATCCATTTGCCTGAAACTGAAGCCGGCCACCCACCTGCTACCAGTCGCAATGGGTAGCCATGTGCCAATGGAATATCCTTGTCATTCATAGCAAAGGCAAGAATGGTTTCATCCTGAAGGGCCTTGGCCATTGGACACCCTCTTGAAATGGGTTCCTTACCAGGGTCCATGCTCAAGTGAACATCGGCTGAATGATACCCAATATAAACAGCACTATTTTTTATGCCTGCGTCATTGAGAACATCTTTTAATCTTACTCCAGTCCATTTTGCGCAATGAACTGCGCCAATGGTCCATTGATTGCCTTTAGCAGGAGGATCGTACTCACTTCTTCCATTACCACCACACTCTAAAGTCAATTGGTAAGTGTAATGTTTGAATTTAGATTTTAACTCAGCCAGTGTATATGTCTTTTTTTCAGCTGCAGATTCACCATCTATGGTAAGTGTCCACTTACTGGCGTCAATATTTTCCGGAATCAGGCCATTGTTTCTAATAAACATATTGGCATTTGGCGTTATCTTATCATCCAATAGATGTGCCTGCGCCTCTATGTTCCATGGCTTATCATTTAGCACAACCATGTCTTTATTCTTATTAAATAATTTAAATGGATCTGG
>NZ_SMLV01000179.1 GCF_009711525.1 Fulvivirga lutimaris | reverse complement strand
AAAGGTAATTGATAAGATCAATAAGAGGGAATGACTATTTCAATAGATAACCTAAAGTTAGCTGCAGCGTTCTATTTTGAAATTTGGCTCGCTCACCTGTTGAGTTGCCATTATTATCACTGATGTAGGCATTCCTGATCACTGATGTTAATCCATGTGAATATCTAATTCCTGTAAAAATCTTCTCGTTTAAAGTATAGTCCAGCCCTGCTGCTATTCCTATGTCAAATTTATTATCCCACTTGTCGCCAACATCAATTTTATCTGAACCAAACTTTGTAGTGGCAGATATCAAATAGCCCATTTCAGGCCCTATGCTCAGCCTGATGACATCAGTGGCCTTATAACCCACAAGCAGGGGTAGGTTTAGATAATTCAGCCTCAAATTACCACTTTCTGAAAAGGCAGTTTCAACAAACCTATACCCTTTGCCAGAATATAGGAGCTCTGCCTGCAAGTCGATGTTTTCAGTCACGTCTGCGCTGGCAAAAAAACCGAAATGAATGCCGGGTTTGTATTTGCTGTCATTTATGGTTGACTGCTGATTTACAACATTGTTGGTTAGGTTTAAACCACCTTTAATACCATAATTGTATTGGGCCAATATGGGCTTAAAAGATAGGGTGATTAAGCATGCTAAAATCAGTAATTGCTTCATATTTCCTCTCCAAACATTATTCTGTGGCCATCTATCGTTCTTAGGGCAAACTAACGCTGGCTTTGGTAGCATTCAGCTGACTTCTTCAAGTCATATCTGAAGCCAGTGAGCTTGGCTTCATCATCCATTACTCAGTTTTTTTATTGTCGTAATAGTTTTTCAATACAAAAAAGGCTTTCTTTTTCTCACCTTGCTCTGAAATGAGTCCCTTTCGGTTCCACCCTTCCTGAATTTCTGCAAGCACTCTCCTTGGCGATCTGAAGTCAACTAAAATCCAGGGGGAAATCCCTTTTAACTGGTCTATTTGATCTAACATCTTCAATGTTTGCAAATAAAGGTCTTCCTGATATTCTTCTGTCCATCTTTCTTCTTTATCGCCATGCAATCCATATTTCGCTCCGGCACCAAACTCAGAAATTATTACCGGTTTATTAATATCGATTTTCCAGCTAATGGCACTGCACTTTTCAGGAAGCCCATCATACCAACCTATATATTGGTTAAAACTCAAAATATCTACGGTTTCAGCAAAGGGATCATGAATGGTCCTTATAGTATTACTGCCATTGTAGCTACTTTGTTCCAGTGCCGCACTGATTAATCGTGTTGGGTCTTTAGCTCTTGTAAATTTGGCCAGCTTGTTGAGAAAGCTATTTCTGGCTTCACTGGTTGGAGTTTCATTGGCCATAGACCAGATAATTACAGATGCCCTGTTTTTGTCTCGGGTTATCAGTTCGGATAGTTGGTTTTCAGCATTCTCATAGGTGGATTCATTATCCCAAGAGATGGTCCAGTAAACTGGGTTTTCTTCCCATACTAAAATGCCCATCTGGTCTGCCAATCGCACCATATGTTCATTGTGAGGGTAATGAGCAAGTCTCACATAATTGCAGCCTAATTCTTTGGCCCATTGTAGAAGTTGCTTAGCATCTTCCTTGGAATAACCTCGGCCATGACGACTTGGACTTTCCTCATGAATGGAAATACCCTTCAAAAAGACAGACTCTCCATTCAATAATATGTTTGTGCCACTGGTTTCAATCGTTCTGAATCCAATTTTGTCGGTGATTTTATCTTCAGCAGTCTCAATAGTTACATCATACAAATAAGGCTGGTTAACTGACCAATACTTAACCTTTTTGACGTCAATCTCAAATGATACCTGACCAGTATCGTCAGTGGTGAATTCCTTTTTGATCTTTAGCTCTGGAATCGAAATGGATACCCTTTTATTGGCAATATCCTCCCCATCAAGCTTAGCATAGCCTTTTATTAGCTTATTGTTTTTAGGAGCCAGTTGGATAAAATAATCCTGAATAAAGTTTTTACTGGTCTCAATGATCTTAATATCTCTGGTTATGCCGCCATAGTTCCACCAGTCTGTATTGAGTGTGGGGACACCATCTTTGATCCGCTTGTTGTCAACTTTTACAACCAGAAAATTATCTTGAGGCTTAACTATATCTGTGATCTCAAAATTGAATGGAGTGAATCCCCCTACATGCCGACCCAGCTTTTTACCATTTAGATAAACATCTGTTTGGTAATTACTAGCTTCAAAATAGGCGAAGGCTCTGTTTGCATCTTTCAAGTCATAGTCGAAAGACTTCTTGTACCAAACTGTACCCTCGTAATAATACAAGTTCTCTTTTTGGGTATTCCAGTCTCCCGGCACCAGTATGTTATCCATTTTATCGAAATCATATTCTACCAGGTCAGATTTATTGTCAGGTTTTGAGTTGGTAAAAAAGGCTGCCTTACCCGGATTACTTTGATTTTCAAATGGTTCGTAGCGGTAGTTGTAGAAGCCATTTTCATAAGGATCAACAATATATTTCCATGGGCCGTTGAGGGAGGTTGTTTTACGATTGTAAGCGTTAATAAGTAAGTTGTTGTTCTGAGCTGAAAGTGAATTGACAGTTGCGAACAAGACAACCAGTATTCGAAAGAGATTTTTCATTAGTTGTATTTTTTGAAAGGCGATTGATAATTTGAGCCTTTTTGAAAGTACTACTTTCTTAGTAGGTAATCAACATTTAAATCTCTACTACAACATTGCCGGTTTTCTCACCACTGAGAACATAGGTATAGGCCTGTCTGATATCTTCAATAGAATATGTTCTGTCAATAATCGGTTTGAAAGCCCCTTGCTCCACCAACTTACTTATATAATTAAGACTTCCTTTTATATCTGTCGGAAAGGGGAATTTAACCCGCTTGCCGCCTTTTATTTTTGTCAATAACGGCAGGTAAGTATTTTCAAGACCTTCACCCAGTTCAGATGAAATATAAACTCCTTTGGGCTTTAAAAGATGCTCGCACACACTAAACCGGCTTTTGCCTACAGCATCAAAAACAAAATCAAAGGAACCTTCAGGTAGTTTTGTGAAATCTTCTGCCTCGTAATTTATAACCTTATTCGCACCAAGAGATTCAAGTAAAATCAAGTTTTTGGTATTGCCTACTGCTGTAACTTCAAGACCCATGTGCACCAGAATTTGGAGCATGGCAGACCCAATGGCTCCTGTAGCTCCGTTAATTAGAACCTTATCTTTAGTTTTTACTTTTACTTTGTTGATGAAGTTGAGTGCATAATGCGCTCCTTCTATGCAGGCAACAATTTCTTTGAAAGAACTGTTTTCTGGAATTTTTGTAAGCTTACCATCTTCTTTAATCAACATGTACTCAGCCCAAGAGCTGATACCATTGTCATTAAACCCCCAAACTTTGTCACCTTCGTTGAATTTGGTCACTCCAGGACCAATGGCTTCTACCTCTCCGGCAAAGTCAGTACCCGGTACCAAATCGGTTGGTGTTATAAGCCCGGTAAATGCTCGAATGACTCCTGGTTTGCCCAACAGTATGCCGCAGTCAGTACGATTAACGGTGGTTGCTCGAACGCGAATTAGAACTTCTCCCTTTTTTGGAACAGGCTTATCTATTTCCTTTACTTCTAGAATTTCTGGTGCTCCGTATTGAGTACGAGTGACTGCTAACATCTAACTTGATTTTCACTTGCTAGATACGAAAAGGAGGCAGCATAAATGAAGTAGAACTTATTGAGCGGTTAGTACTAATGAGCAATGGAAGAAAGGCATTCTTGAACCTGCATTTTTTGCTTGAAGGATATAATTGATACAGCCAATGCTACCCCTTCATCCCCTGATCTACCCAGGTTTTTAATAGCGCAATTTCTTCCGGGCTAAATGCTTCTCTTTTGCTTTTAAACGGCATATAGCCTTTTTCTTCTGGCTGAAGTTCTATCCTTCTGATTATTTCAGAAATATCTGCCACTACCTTATCATGGGTGTCAAGCATTTTCTTTTTACCATTCTCAGGAAAATGGCAAGGGGTACAGCTTCTTACCATTAATGGTTTAATGTCCACTTCGTAGCTTATCAATTTTTCTGAATCTGATACTTTTTGTTGTGGTTTACAGTTTTGAAAAATTATAGAACTGGTAAGAATTAAGACACTTACAAAGAGTTGACTGTTAGTTTTCATATAAAAGTATTTTTCTAAATGAATTTAATTTTAATCCTCAACATAAGCCATGCACTCAATTTCAACCCGGGCGCCCATG
>NZ_SMLV01000003.1 GCF_009711525.1 Fulvivirga lutimaris | reverse complement strand
TATTCCAGATTATCAGGATGTTTATACTCAAGGATCAAATGGAGTATATAATGGTGGATTTATAGGTAACTGGGGTTCTCCTATGCCGAATCATGTTGACAGAATCAATGCTCAGTATGGCACCAATTACTCCAATTCTTATGGTACATATCCAGATGGTACTTCGTATCCAGAAGGTACTGGTCCTAACCCGATCAATAACAGATTTCCAGGA
>NZ_SMLV01000285.1 GCF_009711525.1 Fulvivirga lutimaris | reverse complement strand
AGATGTTCCTTTAACCCCTTACATTCAGACACTGGATATGGAGCTAGAAGCTATTGAAAAAGGTGGCTATGAGCACTTCATGCTGAAGGAAATATTCGAACAGCCAAAGTCAATAAGCGATTGTATGAGAGGCCGCCTTGATGCCAATGAAGGAAGATTAGTATTAGGAGGAATAAGAGAATACGCCAATAAGCTTGTTAATGCAGACAGAATTATAATTGTAGCCTGCGGCACTTCATGGCATGCTGGACTTGTTGCTGAATATTTCTTCGAGGAATTCTGTAGAATTCCTGTTGAAGTTGAGTACGCTTCTGAATTCAGATATAGAAACCCTATAATTAAAGAAGGTGATGTCGTAATTGCTATATCACAATCTGGTGAAACTGCTGATACTTTAGCAGCCATAGAATTAGCCAAATCTAAAGGTGCTATCATTTTTGGTGTATGTAATGTGGTAGGCTCTTCTATTGCAAGAACCTCTCATGAAGGAGCTTACACACATGCCGGACCTGAAATAGGTGTTGCGAGTACTAAAGCTTTTACAGCTCAACTGACTGTCCTTAATATGATAGCTCTGAGAGTAGCACATAGAAAAGGTACAATTTCAGAAAGAAGATATAGGGAGCTTCTTGTTGAACTTGAGAACATTCCAGCTAAAGTTGAGAAAGCGCTAAAGCTTGAACCTCAAATTAAGGAAATTGCTGAGCTATTTAAAGATGCTCGGAATTTTCTATACCTAGGCAGGGGCTTTAACTTTCCAGTTGCGTTAGAAGGTGCATTAAAGCTTAAGGAGATTAGTTACATACACGCTGAAGGTTACCCGGCAGCAGAAATGAAACATGGCCCTATTGCTCTTATAGATGAGGAAATGCCTGTTGTATTTATTGCAACTAGGGACAGTAGCTATGATAAAGTAGTTTCTAATATCCAAGAAGTAAAAGCTCGAAAAGGAAAGGTTATAGCAGTGGTCACAGAAGGCGATGTACTGATACCCAAGATGGCTGAATATGTGATTGAGGTTCCTAAAACTGATGAAGCATTAATGCCCATGGTATCTGTTATACCTTTGCAATTGCTATCTTACCATATTGCTGTAATGAGAGGTTGCAATGTTGATCAGCCCAGGAATTTGGCTAAATCGGTAACAGTAGAATAACTAAGACTTTAAATATTCTTGTTTTAAAAGAGGGGCGATCTTATATCGCTCCTCTTTTGTATCCTCATATAAGGCTTCCAAAGTTTCATATACTTGAGAAATTCCAATTCTCTCGCACCATTCAAAAGGACCGAACGGATAGTTGGTTCCTAACTTCATCCCCTGATCTATATCCTCTTTGCTAGCGGTGCCTTCCATTACTGTATAAAATGCCTCATTTATAATCATCAAGACCACTCGTGGTGTAACCATTCCCACCCTATCATCAACAACCTCATATTGAAAATCAAGCTGAGTTAATAGGTTCTCATTTACATGTCCATTAATTGAAGTCAATTCTAAAACCTCTCTATCGAAAAATGTAGGTAACCCATTAAATCCATATATGCTGTTGTCCCAACTACCATAAGTAAATTGTAGTTCTCCCAATGAAATTCTCACAGTATTTAAAAATACAGCAACCTTCTCTAATTTAGCATAGTGCTCAACGAGCTCTGGATTTTCATCAATCATAAAATCAAAAATAAAGTCAAAGGTCAAAGGATCTGTACAATCAAAAAAGTCATACACATGTGTTAGTGAATGCTGGTTTTCGAGCTTATTTTGAGCTTCTGCAAACGACCTTTCTGAACCTACAATTAATATTTTCATTTCAACTCTTAAATAATTCTAATTAAAGACACTAATAAACGATATTAGAGAGGCAAAAATAGAGATAACAAAAAACTATACTACTATGAAAAAGATTATTAACAGCAATCTCGCACCGGAACCAATTGGCCCATACAGTCAGGCTGTTTTAGCAGGCAATACCTTATACATTTCAGGTCAAATAGCTATCGATCGCTCAACAGGTGAAATGATTGATTCCGACATAGAGTCAGAAACTGCTCAAGTTATGAAAAATCTGGATGCAATTTTAAGTGAAGCTGGTTATGAATTTAAGAATGTTGTCAAGTGCAGCATCTTTGTAAAAAGCATGGATGATTTTACTAAAATTAATGCTGTATATGGCCAAAGTTTTACTGAAAATCCTCCAGCCAGAGAAACTGTGGAAGTAAGTCGTCTACCGAAAGATGTGAATGTTGAAATATCATGTATTGCTATAAAATAGCTAACCTAATGATGAATGCGCATCACTGTCATTCAAGCCTATAATTTGTTAGCTTTGCACTCCTAAATTTATAAGTATGCAGAACGGGGTAAGAGTAAGATTCGCACCAAGTCCTACAGGGGCTTTACATATTGGTGGTGTAAGAACGGCATTATATAACTATCTGTTTGCCAAAAAGAATAATGGCACGATGGTTTTGAGAGTTGAAGATACAGATCAAGCTAGATATGTTGAAGGCGCTGAAGATTATATTCTCAATGCTTTGGAATGGGTTGGGATAATTCCTGACGAAAGTCCCAAAGTAGGTGGTGATTTTGGGCCATATAGACAGTCTCAAAGGAAGAGCATGTATATGGAGTATGCCAAGAAGCTTGTGGATGAAGGAAATGCTTATTATGCATTTGATACTTCTGAAGAGCTTGAAGCTATGCGTGAGCGCCTAAAAGCTGCCAAAGTGGACAATCCGCAGTACAATGCTATCACCAGAATGCAAATGAACAACTCTTTAACCCTAACAGAAGAGGAAGTTAAAGAAAGGTTAGACTCTGGAGTTCCTTATGTAATAAGATTAAAAGTACCCCGAAAAGAAGAAGTAAGGCTTAATGACATGGTACGGGGCTGGGTAATGGTGCATTCTTCAGCAATAGACGACAAAGTATTGATGAAATCTGATGGGATGCCAACATATCATCTTGCTAATGTTGTTGATGATCATTTAATGAAAATAACCCATGTTATAAGAGGAGAGGAATGGCTTCCTTCAGCTCCATTGCATGTGCTTTTATACAAGTTTTTAGGTTGGGAGGATTCAATGCCTCAATTTGCTCACTTACCGCTACTACTAAAACCTGATGGCAATGGAAAATTGAGTAAAAGAGATGGAGACAAATTAGGGTTTCCTGTATTTCCGATAACTGGAGAATTTGCAGGCAAAGACGGTAGACCTGAAACATTTAGTGGCTTTAGAGAAGCTGGATATCTACCAGATGCATTCTTAAACTTCCTTGCCTTTTTAGGTTGGAATCCAGGAACAGAGGAAGAAATATTCTCAATGGAAGCCCTTACAGAAGCTTTCACTGTAGAGAGAATAGGCAAATCGGGAACAAAGTTTGACATCGAAAAGGCTAAATGGTACAATCAACAGTACCTGAAAGCAAAAACAGGAGAAGAATTGACGAGCTATATAAAGCCCAACTTAACAAGCGATCATATCACTTATAGCGATGAAATGTTATCTAAAATATGTGACACGCTAAAAGAGCGCGTGACATTCCCTCAGGAAATTTGGACCGAAGGACAATTTTTCTTTACAACTCCAACAAGTTATGACGAGGGTATAGTGGCTAAAAAATGGAACGAAACTGCTGTTTCCGTTTTTTCTGAATACATTGATAAGATCAGTTCTGTTGAAGACTTCAATGCTGATAATGCGAAAACACTTCTAATTGAAATACTTGATGAGCGTGGATTTAAAATCGGTCTGGTAATGCAAGCATTAAGAATTGCACTGACTGGAAAGGGCTCTGGGCCTGATTTAATGGACATCATGGAAATTCTTGGAAAAAAAGAGGTAGAAAAAAGAATTCTTAAAGCCATTGAGGTGTTACCATTAAAAATGGAGAGCTAACACCATGGCAAAGAGAAATTCAAAAAAGGACGAAAAGAAAAAAGAAAAACCAACGGTAAATCCAGAGTTAGATGGTTTTAACATAGAAATTGATTCCTTTGGAGAGTTAAGAACAAGCTTCAGCATTGATAAAATCAATGAATTTTTGAATAAGAATGTCGAAGATAAGAAGCTTATAGATCGAGAAGATTACAAAGAGATTAAAAATAAACCAGCAGATGAAGAGGAGTAAACTACTCCTCTTTTTTGTTTTACACAACTTTAAGCACCCACCTCTCCTTTCCTAATAAAATAAGCACTATTCAGCTCATTTTGAATGACTTATAAATGATATATTTGCCCAATTTTATAAACCAAATGTATTGCAATAATGACTAAAATCGGCATCCTAAAAGAGGGTAAAATTCCTGTTGATAAAAGAGTTCCTATTATTCCTTCTCAAACCAAAGAAGCTCTTGAAAAATTTTCAGATTTAGAAATAGTGGCCCAGACCAGCGACATCAGGTGTTTTGAGGATGCTGATTATACAAATGTGGGTATTGAGATTGTAAAGGAAGTTGAAGATTGTGATATCCTGCTTGGGGTAAAAGAAGTTCCTATTGATAATCTCATTCCAAATAAGACCTATTTGTTCTTTTCACACACCATCAAAGAGCAATCATATAATAGAGAGCTTTTAAGAGCAATTCTAAAAAAGAATATTAGACTAATTGATTATGAGCTACTCACTGATGAAAACAAAACTCGTATCGTAGCATTCGGCAGGTATGCTGGAATTGTGGGAGCTTACAATGGCATATTAACCTACGGAAAAAGGTATAACCAGTTTAAGATCAGGCCCGCACATGAATGTTTTGATTTGGAAGATTTGAAAACGGAATATCAAAAAGTGAAACTTCCGCGTATAAAAATAGCCGTAACGGGAGGCGGTAGAGTATCCAGAGGGGCAATGGAGGTGCTAGATGGCATGCACATTAGAAAAGTTACACCAGCTGAATTTTTAGAAAACTTATATGATGAGCCTGTATATACCCAGCTTAATAGCAGGGATTATAACAAACCAATTAATGGTGGTGAGTTTAACAGGAATGAGTTCTATAAGCAGCCTGAAAATTATGAAAGTGACTTCTTGAAATTTGCTAAAGTAGCAGACATACTGATTGCCGGAGCATTTTGGGCACCAGAGGCTCCAGTATTATTTAAGAGAGAAGACATTATTAGACCTGACTTTCGAATTCGGGTAATAGCAGACATTACCTGTGACATAGAAGGTTCTATTCCTTCCACTAAAAGATCAAGTACAATTGATGACCCAATCTACGATTACAATCCAACCGATAACGAAGTTGAGGCACCATTAAAAGATGAAGGAAATATAACGGTAATGGCTGTTGATAACCTCCCTTGTGAGCTACCCAGAGACGCATCTACAGACTTTGGTCATGAAATGGTCAATAATGTACTACCTCACTTACTTGGAGAAGATAAACAAGAGGTAATTAAAAGAGCGACTATTGCAGAAAATGGAAAACTCACAGAAAGGTTTCAGTATTTACAAAATTATGTTGACGGCAAATAAACGATAGTGCCCAGTTAGGCGTTATGGTTATGTTCTTCAAGGATTTATAGTAATTTTTTACTTACTTAGAAGTATTATGGTTGAAACAAACCTTCTAAAAAATGCCCAGTCTTATAGTGAAGAAGTTCTGCAATCTCTTCCTGATGAATTTATCTATCACAATTTGCAACATACCCTCGAGGTTGTAGAAGCTGTAGATATAATTGGTAAAGAAGAGCACTTATCAGAGGAAGAGCTTGAGGATGTGAAACTTGCCGCCTGGTTTCATGATCTGGGCTACAATTGTGATTCAAATAATCATGAAGAGGAGAGTATCCGGTTAATGAGGGAAAAGTTTTCTGAATGGGGAATGGAAGAAACCCGAATTGAGAGAATAGCTAAAATAATTGCTAGTACTAAAATGCCTCAAAGCCCCACAGATAAATTGTCTGAGGTTATTTGTGATGCTGACTTATTTCATTTATCAACTGAAAATTTTGCCAATAAAAGTGAAGCTTTAAGGGGTGAAATTGGTAGACTTTGCGATCAGCAAATGGCACAAACTGACTGGATGAACAAGACATTAAAGTTCATTGACCAACATAAATATTTTACCAATTATGGGCAAAATGTGCTTGAACCACGTAAGCAAGAGAATATAAAGCAGGTAAAAAAAAAGTTGAAAAAGAAACAGAAGTCAACCGAAAAGCTTGAAGCCCAGATAACCAAGCTTGAAGAAAAGTTAGCAAAAGCTAAAATTCAAAAGCCCGACAGAGGCATAGAAACTATGTTTCGAATCACTTCCAAAAATCATTTACAATTGAGTGCTATGGCTGATAATAAGGCCAATATCATGATCTCAATTAATTCTATTATCCTTTCTGTATTAGTTTCAGTACTGTTTAGAAAGTTTGAAGATTGGCCTCAGCTTATCATTCCTGCCATGCTACTTGTTTTTGTATGCCTCACTACAATTGTTTTTGCGGTGCTGGCTACAAGGCCAAATGTGTCTTCCGGTAAGTTTACCACTGAAGAAATAAGAGAAAAGAAAACCAACTTGCTGTTTTTCGGCAACTTTCACAGCATGGAGCTAGACAATTATATGTGGGGTATGCGAGAAATGATGAAAGATGCTGATTTCCTATATGGCAGCATGATAAAGGATATTTACTTTTTAGGGATTGTTCTTGGTAAGAAATACAGAATGCTCAGAAAGTCCTACAACGTGTTCATGTTTGGGTTCATTATCTCCATCCTAAGCTTTATTACTGCAATGTTGCTCTATCCAACTGCAGGTTGATTAAATCTTTTTGACCTCTCCTATCTTCCTTAGCTTTTCAACATCTAAATTTATTAATTCAGCTCTTACTCAAATGGCTCCCATTGGAAAACATAGCTGTTGTAAGATTTATTTTAATTCTTGCTCACCAAATACACCTTAGCACCTTGAGCTTCATAATAATCCAACTGCTCATAAGTAGGTATTTTTTCATTTAGATACTCAATTCCATTTGGTGGATACATATGAGAGAAAACAATCCATACTCTATTAGTCAGTGCATTAAATTCATCTAAGAACTTTTCATAATGATCACTTGATGCAACTCCGACTATACAATGATCGCTTTCAGTGAAGTAGTCTTCTTTATAAAATTTAAATGCAGCATGACTTCCAAAATATAAATATACTATATCCTCAGGCTGTTTATTTTTCTTTACGTATTGCAATACTGGTTTTATATCCTCTCTAATAGGTGGATGAACAAAGTACTCTGACATGATATTGAATGATCTATAAAGTAATGTGACAATCAATAACGCTGCCAGTGCGGTCCTGTGTTTAAAAAACCCAACAATAAATTCTATTCCAACAAATTCAAAGAAAATAACAAATGGAAGAATGTAGAGAATCAGTCGTCCATTGAAGGGGTATAGCTGAAAGTAGGATAGTACCAAGTGTATTAAAATGGGAAGAAATAGATATGTGTAGTGTCTCTTAGACTTACGAAAAAACACTGAAAAAACGCCTATAATAAACAACCCCAATGCTAGATTGGCTGCATCACTATGACTAACAATATTCATGAACAAATCATGAAATGTTTCATCAAGCCATTTAAAAGCTTCTTCAAACTCATGGGGTAAAAAGGAGTTACGCCAATACCTTAGCATTCCTTCTCTATGAGGGTTGCCTTGAATAAAAGATGTATAATAAAAAAAGAAACTAATCAGCCATAATACATTTGCCGATATGATGACAAAAAATTTGCGGAGATCAAACTTTTTGAGCGGAGGTAACCAAAGTGCAAACCCTAAAGAAAGTAAAATTATAGGTGTAATGTTAGAGAACCAGATAGAAATAGCACCAACCACTCCCAATAAGAAAATCGACCAATAGTTCTTTTTTTTGAAACAAAACCTATAGAATATCCAAAAAAGTAATACTGCTATAAACAAATCGGTCATATATTGCTTTAGTTCTGAGGCATAGTAGGTCAATGTGTAAGGCAAAATAGATGCAAAAGCGATAACCAAGCCCCATCCTTTTGACAATAGAACTCTTGAAAGATCATAGAGAAGGTAAATAGCTGCGATTGAAGTAATAAATGGTATCAGCCGTAAGGCATATTCATTAAGTCCAAATATGTTGCTCATTAACTCTTCTAACCACAGAAACCCAATGGGTGCAACCTGTGAGTAGTCTAAAGGCTCGAGTAATTGCATATAATCTCGGCTCTTGAAATTATTTGCTAAAAATGCTTCATCAAGCCAAAATGATCTATTAGTTAAATATTGCCTGCCTCTTACAGCAAAACCTAAGACTAAAATACCTATTAGATAGATTCTATTTGAAATCTTTCCAAAAACTTGAGAAAGGAATTCGTCTGAAAAATAATGGTCCATCCATTTCATTAGATGACCTTAATATTTGAAAGATTTCATTGAAAGCTTTTAATTCATAAATGTTTGCCAAAATAAATTATAATTTCATTCAATACTTCCCAAATACTCATAAAAATCAATCTGACTTCTTACTTTACTTTTTCCTTCAACAGGAACATTGTTTAATTCCACATCTAGCATTACGCCCTTAATATTATCATTCAATTGAAGCTCAAGCATCTTAAGAATTTGTTCCTTAAACTCCCTTTTAAGAACAGGAAACACCACTTCTATCCTTCGCTCCAGATTACGATTCATCCAATCAGCAGAGCCTTGGTATAACTCATCATCTCCATTGTTATAGAAATAGAATGCTCTGCTATGCTCTAAATATTGATCTACTATCCTATGAACATTAATATTATCACTCATGCCCTTTACTCCAGGTATAAGGCAGCAAATAGAACGTACAATCATATCAATTTTAACCCCCGCCTCACTAGCTTGATATAACTTGCTGATCATGCCCTGATGCTGCAGGTTATTTATTTTGATAATGATCAAAGCCTTCTTCCCTGCTTTGGCATTTTCAATTTCTCGGTCAATTAATGATTCAAAACGATCAATAATATTAAATTGAGACACCAGAAGAGTTTCGAAATTCGGAGTTTCCTGTTTCTCAAGAAACAAAAACAGCTGGTCTAATTCAGTGGTCAGCTTTTCATTGGTTGACAGCAGGGCCTGATCCGCATATATAGTAGCGGTTTTTTCGTTGAAGTTGCCAGTTCCAAAATATCCATAATTAACTTTTTTTCCTTCAGAATTCCTTCTGGTAATAACAGCCACCTTAGCATGCACTTTCAGTCCAGGCATACTGTATATTATCTTAACCCCAGCAGCTTTCATTTTTTCTGCCCATTTGAGATTGTTTTGTTCATCAAACCTTGCTTTGAGTTCTACAAAGACGGTAACCTTTTTACCATTAATGGCAGCGCTTATCAAAGCATTACAGATAAATGACTCCGGAGCAATTCTATAAAATGTAGCCTTTATTTGTTTCACCTCCGGATCGAGTGCTGCCTCATTGAAGAACCGCAGCACATAGTCATAAGACTGATATGGAAAGTGCATAAGCTGGTCCGACTTATCAATGGCATCGAATATTGATTTGTACCTTTCAATACCCTTTATCTTTAAAGGCGACTTATAATCATACTCTAGCTCAGGTGACAACGGATTCTTTAAGCCAAACAAGTCATTCATGTTATGATACCTACCGCCAGGAACCATGTCATCATCCACTAAATCAAATCTGCCTTTTAGGTATTCAGCCATTTCCACCGACATGGTGGCATCATATAAAAATCTGGAAGGTACCCCAAGATTTCTTTTCGCAATCTGTTTTTGGATTTTCTTAACTAAATCTCCAGAGTACTCATCCTCAATATTGAGCTCTGCATCTCTATTAAGTTTAATAGAATAACAGCCTTGAATCTTATAATTAGGAAATAAGAAATCCAGATTTTCTCTAATGATATCATCAATGATAATGAAATAATGAAGCTTGTTGATTGTTGGAAGTTTAACGAACCTATCGAGAAAGTTTGAAGGTATATTCACTAAAGCATACTCTGACTCATTCAACTGATTAACTAAGTCAATAACAAAATACAGCTGTTTATTTTCAAGAAACACCTTTCTTGTTTTCTTCCCTGTTAGTATATGAGGCTGTAGGTAGGATAAAATTCTGCTTCTGAAATAATGGTTTATCGCATCATTATGATCATTTAAGGGCTGTTCGTCTCTGTATAAAACAATCCCGTGCTTCTTAAGCTCAGGAATAGTCACTTCTCTTTTTATTCTACCAAACTCTTCCTGTTGTACATGGACCTCTCTGAGTATAGAATCAAGTACTACACGCGGATCATCACTCAAACGCTTATAAATCTTCTTTTTATCGATACTAATAATACTCCTGATAGATGCCACTCTAACTATAAAGAATTCATCAAGGTTCGAAGAGTATATTGCAAGAAACTTTATCCGCTCATACAGTGGCACATCAGGATTGCCTGCTTCTTGAAGTATCCTTTTGTTAAATGAAAGCCAGGAAAGGTCACGATTGAAATAGGTATGTTTTTCACCCATTTTGGGTCTATTTAGTTCTGCTTTAAATTACTACTTATACAAAGTAATAAGAAACGATATATTTGATTTAACTG
>NZ_SMLV01000214.1 GCF_009711525.1 Fulvivirga lutimaris | reverse complement strand
GACAATCTACCATACATAAAACAATATAGTTGAATTTGATAAACTTTAAGAGTATTAGGCTTAACAATTGCTTAATACACAGAAGACAGAATCAGATTAATTTTCAACTAGCTTTGCAAAAATTTTAAGAACCATTTTGGATTTCTCATTGCAAATAACAAACAACAATAAAACAATAATAGCCAAGACAGCTTTTTTTCTTTTTGGGCTATTCCTATTCTTGTTTGCCCTTGACCTAATGGGATCATCGTTCCAACATTTAAGTAAGGACTCGCTAAGGTCAATTATAAATGCCGCTTCAAATCCTTTCATAGGGTTGTTCATTGGGCTATTAGTTACAGCACTTATTCAAAGCAGCTCTACAACTACCACCATGGTAGTAACGGCTGTAGCCACAGGATCTATCACACTGCATAACGCCATACCAATAATTATGGGTGCTAATGTTGGAACAACAATAACCAGCACTATTATTGCGCTTGGGTATATTGGTAAAAAAACAGAATTTGAAAGAGCCATATCAGCTGGTGTTATCCACGATATATTCAACATTTCAATTATATTTCTTCTTTTTCCACTAGAATACAAATACAGCCTGCTGACAAACTCAGCAGAATACTTTATTGACCTTCTGAATATAAGTGCCACGGATGATGTATCAACAGCAATTAAATTCAAACTATTTGACTTCAGTTGGCTTGTTCAATTATTTGACAAACTGATGCCTAGTGCCATTTTAAACTTACTATTATCGTTTATTTTACTCTTTGCATCTATAAAAATTATCTCTAAACTCATTTATAATTTTATTATCGGAAGAGCTGAAAACAGACTTCAACGGTATGTGTTCAACGACAACTTTCAATCTTTTAGCTGGGGGGCGTTAGCTACTGCTGTAGTACAATCTAGTTCTATTACAACATCTTTAATTGTGCCTTTAGTGGCCACTGGAAAAGCCAACTTAAAAAAGGTTATGCCATTCGTTTTAGGCGCCAATATTGGTACTACGGTAACTGCATTTATAGCTGTGTTGTATCAATCGCAAACAGCTATTAGTATTGCCATAGCACATTTACTTTTTAACGTTATTGGGGTTGTATTTTATTTATCATCTCCAGTCTTAAGACAGTTTTTAGTTTGGGCAGCAAGCAAGTTTGGACATATTGCAGAACGTTATAAATTTACTATTTTCATATATATATTACTGGTATTCTTCATAATACCGTTCTTGCTTATTTTCCTTAATTAAAAGCAAAACCCCAGGCATCGCTAGTCGAGCAAACTCAAGGAACATCATTTTTCGCAACCCTAGAAACTTATTTGCATTCCGGTCTAAGAGTAAATTGACCCGTTTAATTTCAAGCGTGTTCATGAATGGCAACCTTTTTTAAATGCATCGCTATTGACTATCTTCGTTGGATAATAAAGCATTTAAACTGTGTCTGAGAAAAAGGGAATATTGGGTTTATTAGGTATAGATAATATTTTTGAAAGCATCAAAAAGTTAGTGGATACCCGGCTTCAGATTATCAAACTTGAACTAAAAGATGATCTGGCCAAGTTCTTAGCTAATGCATTTATAAGTATAATCACGATTAATATACTCCTTTTTGCTGTTCTGTTGATCAGCATTGGAGTTAGCATATACCTTGGAAAGGTTCTAGACAACTACACAATGGGTTTTATCATTGTAGCAGCCTTTTATTTACTTATATTCTTCCTACTTATTATTTTTAGAAACAAAATCGGTCTTAAGGAGTTTTTTGAGAAAGAACTAAACAAA
The DNA here is from genome assembly GCF_009711525.1 of Fulvivirga lutimaris. Classification (GTDB taxonomy): domain Bacteria; phylum Bacteroidota; class Bacteroidia; order Cytophagales; family Cyclobacteriaceae; genus Fulvivirga; species Fulvivirga lutimaris. Next base: position 3,938 of record NZ_SMLV01000214.1, on the reverse strand, counting down.
TGGCTGCATATTGATAACTAAAAAAGACATGTCACTAAGAGCTAAACTTGAAAGGCAATCTGAGGAGGAGCAAAAATTCATTGAAAGTGAAATTATCAAGATTTCTGAAAAAGGTAAAAATATTGCTATCAATGGCCTATTCATAGCTGGTGGATTAGCTCTGTCGTATTTACTATTTAAGTATATCGTAGATGATGATGAAAAGCCTTCAAAAAAGGCTAAACCAATAATAATTAAAGAAGATAGTAGCGATGAAAAATCTGAATCAATGTTTGGAGGTATTACTAAAGCTATCGCTAAAGAGGCATTATTGTTACTTTTGGCATTAGCCAAAGACAGGTTGACCATCTATTTAAATAAAGACTCCGAAAGTAATGAAGAGCATCCTTCAAGAACTGCAAAATAAAAAGGCATCAGGTCAAAAGTCTTTGGCCGTGCTTATAGATCCAGATAAAATCACTGATTTATCAGCAATTCATCAATTGATTTCATTGGCTAATGAAAGTTATGTTGACTACTTCTTTGTTGGGGGCAGCCTTATTACTACTGATAACCTCAATCAGATAGTACAATTGATCAAAGGAGAAAGTGAAATTCCCGTTGTTCTTTTTCCAGGAAACAATATGCACATCAGTAATGATGCTGATGCCATCCTTTTTTTGAGCTTAATATCAGGCAGAAATGCTGATTTATTGATAGGGCAGCATGTTAATGCTGCTCCTTTCCTAAATAAAAGTTCGTTGGAAATACTTCCAACTGGCTATATGCTGATAAATTCAGGAAGCACCTCATCAGCATCTTATATGAGCAATACCATGCCCATTCCTCCGGATAAGTACTCAATTGCCTCATCCACTGCTTTGGCAGGTCAGATGCTTGGTCTTAAACTAATTTATATGGATGCGGGTAGTGGCTCAAAATCTGCCATAAATGCTAAGATGATTCGCAAAGTCAATGAAACAATTAACTGTCCTTTAATTATTGGTGGTGGTATATCCTCCACTAATTTGGCCAATGATGCACTGATGGCTGGTGCAGATGTAATAGTTATTGGTAACGCGATAGAAAAAAACCCCAATCTAATGATTGAGGTTTCTGAAAAAATCTATGATTTGAATAAGAGTTTAGACGTTCATTAATGTCTCCCTCTTTCTCATTTTACCTGCTGGTATACCATACATCATCTTGAATCTACGGCAGAAATATGCTGTATCTTTATAACCGCAATTTTTACCAATATCCCTAATACTCATTTTAGTTGTTCTTAACAACTTAACTGCAAATTCCATTCTTTGGTATTCTATATAGTCCTGAGGGTTTATACCTGTCAGTGTTTTGAAATACTGACCAACATAATCTTCAGAAACATCAGCAATATCAGAAAGTGCTTTGTTTGTTAGCTCACCACTCAAATTGTCTTTAATATACTTAAATAACTTGATTAAGCGAGGGTCTTTAAAGTAAGTACTGTTAGTTGCCATTTGTTCCACAAACAGTCTCTTCTCTAATATATGTCTGATCACCTCAATTACCATAAACTCAGTTTTGAGTTTGATCACTCTCTGATTACCGGCTCTTGCTTTCTGGTTTTCAGTTATTACATCATAAATAGCACTATTAACCGCTACATTTTCCAATGAAAAAGCTGGAATATCCAATGCAGTAAAGAAGTTTACTGTATCAAACACCTTAGTTTCAAATACAATCATGGTAAAGTCTGCAACAACATTCGAAAGATCTTCAGCTCCTGCCGTCTTAAAATACTCTGATTGTTTAAACCCAAATTCTTCTAAACTAAGCTCAGGTGCTTTTTCATCTACCATTCCGAAAGACAATGGCGTCATTCTGTTAGCTGGTATTAAAAGTGCATGGCCTTCCTTTAAAAGCTCCTTATCCTTACCAAAATGGATTGTACCCTTCTTCAGTATTAAAATTGCATTTTCCGTTTCTTCATAGTCCTTAAGGCTAAAAGGAGTCGAAACCTTTATATTATTGGACTTTAAGTATTTAATACCTAGGGATTCAATTATTTTGTTGTAATCTTCCATTACGATGCTGTATTTATTCAACCATAAAAGTAAATATTATTCGCAATATAATCATGCACTTTTCCAAGAAAAGTATGATTTTTTATAGATAGTTATTTAATTACTTCTTAAGTAACTCTCTAGCTATCACGATCTTCTGTATTTCAGAGGTTCCTTCATAGATTTGTGTTATTTTGGCATCTCTCATAAGTCGCTCCACATGGTATTCTTTCACAAATCCATATCCACCATGAACCTGCACAGCTTCCACAGTAATATCCATAGCTGCTTTAGAAGCAAATAACTTAGCCATCGCTGCTGCCTTCACATAATCTTTACCTTGATCCTTCAAAGCTGCGGCATGAAAACACATTAATCTGGCCGCCTCTATCTGAGTTGCCATATCCGACAATTTAAACTGAATAGCCTGATGTTGAGATATTTCTTTACCAAAGGCTTTTCTTTCTTTTGAATACTGAAGAGCCAGCTCATAAGCACCAGATGCTATACCTAAAGCTTGAGATGCAATACCAATTCTTCCACCATTAAGTGTTGACATAGCGAACTTAAACCCAAAACCATCTTCTCCTATTCTATTTGCTTTAGGCACTTTAACATCTGTAAACATTAAAGAGTGGGTATCAGAGCCTCTAATTCCTAACTTGTTCTCCTTTTTACCTACAACAAACCCATCCATACCCTTCTCTACAATTAGAGCATTGATACCGTGATGCTTCTTGTCCGCATCAGTTTGCGCAATAACTATATAAGTGCTTGCTGTACCACCATTAGTAATCCAGTTTTTAGTACCATTTAGCAGATAATGGTCACCCATATCAATGGCAGTTGTTCGCTGGCTGGTAGCATCTGACCCTGCTTCCGGTTCTGAAAGACAAAATGCACCAATATGTTCTCCTGTTGTAAGTTTGGTTAAGTATTTTTCTTTTTGCTCTTCATTACCATACTTCTCAATACCCCAACAAACTAAAGAATTGTTCACTGACATAACCACTGAACAGGAGGCATCCACCTTTGATATTTCCTCCATCGCCAATACATAGCTTATAGAGTCCATACCACCTCCATTATATTTTGGATCAGCCATCATACCCATAAAACCAAGTTCCCCTAGTTTCTTTACTTGCTCTTTAGGGTAAATTTGATTTTCATCTCTCTCAATAACGCCAGGTAGTAGCTCTGTCTGGGCAAAATCTCTTGCAGCATCTCTAACCGCTAGCTGCTCTTCTGTCAATTCAAAATTCATGGTTTACTTTTCTTTTTCTTATAAAAACAAAGAGGGGGCAGAATGTTTATTCTGCCCCCTCAAAAATACATTTATTTTACATTTGGAATTAGTCTCTACCACCTAAAAAGATACTGACATAATATAGTAGGGTAACTAAAGACCCCAATGCAACCACCACATAGGTCATAGCAGCCCATTTAAGAGCATCTTTGGCCATATCATGTTCCTGACTATTCACTATGCCTCTTTCGTCTATCCAGGCCAATGCTCTTTTACTAGCGTCAAATTCTACAGGCAAAGTAACAAACGAGAATAATGTCATTACTCCATAGGCTCCAATTATAACTAAAAGCACCATTTTAATAGGGAAGGCTGTGAAAAGGAAAAAGCCCCCAAACAACATCGCCATCATAATTACATTAAGAATTTTGGCACTAGCATTTTGCACAGGTACCATTGCAGATCTAAATTCAAGCATGCTATAAGCAGTCGCATGCTGTACAGCGTGTCCACATTCGTGAGAAGACACTGCCGCTGCTGCTGCATTTCTTCCATTATAAACTTCAGGACTTAGATTAACAGTTTTATTGGCTGGATTATAATGGTCGGTTAATTTTCCTGGTACACATATCACTTCCACATCATGAATACCATGGTCAGCAAGC
>NZ_SMLV01000240.1 GCF_009711525.1 Fulvivirga lutimaris | reverse complement strand
GTATAAAATTCTATTTTTATTATCAAATAACATCTTCCACCTTTGTAAAAAAAGATGAAGAAGCTATTTATTTATTCCCTTATTTCCATTTCCTTGATCATGCTTCAAGGATGTGGTACCAAAGATGTTCAAAAGATGAATGCACCGAAGTTTATTGAAGTTGTTGTCCAGAATCACCTAGTATCACATGGTTTTGATGAAGAGAACAAGGAAATCCTTGAAGAGGTAATTGTAGAAAAACCTAGAAGAAAACTACTCAGAGTGGATAGAATTCAGTCAGTTAGTGAGAAGTATATACTTACTTCCTATGGATTCGGTAGACTGGTTTACTGGGAGTATGAGGGTTCCTTTGCTGAGATGAAGGAATTGCTAACTAACAATAGTGACAAGTAGCAACGGCTGCTACAAGCAAGTTCAGGTTATTTTTTGTTGTTCCCACTAATCTAATTGATTTTTGAGTGACATCACACCAACCATAATGGATGGTAGTCTAAGACAACAGGTGTATATAAAAATCTAAGAAGCCTTTTTAGACCTCAAATCTTCAATCATTCTATTGAAGAAGGGGATTTCCTTTATAGAACGATCACTGGTGGTGGTTGTCTGAATGGCCTTAACAATTATTGGTATTATAGAAACGCCAATCAACCCCATACCTATTGCAGCAACAATAAACGGGTTGAGAAATACTGTTTGAAAAGAAAAAATACCAATAATCAATAACGTGGAAAATGGCAGCGATAATGCCAAGACCGACAATGCTAAATTAGTATTGAAGGTGTTATTCAGGTTCTTATTTTTTTCTTCCAGGGAGTTAACAGCACTCATATGAGCAAACGGCCAAAAGCTGCATGAGCTTTGTGGAAAAACTATGACAAGTAGAGCTATAGCGGGAGTTAATGCCGGGAAGAAGTAGATAAAAGCCGCACTCAGTAAAAAAGTGATGCCTGATCTCAATGTCAAAAGAAAGAATATAGTCTTTAACTCTTTCCATTTGATTTTTACCGCCATACCGATAAATAGCAGCACCAATGGCGTCATCATGGTACTAAGCCTGAGAATGGTGTTCTCTAAAAATACCGGAAAAGAAGACAAATGGATGCCAAAGGCCAATAAAACAAAGGCCACAATCATGACCATATTAATAGGCTCATTAATCAAAGAGAGTAACAGGCTTTTGATTTTGCTAGCTCCAACTTCTTGCTGGCTGCTTTTAAATTGAAGATGATACCAATGCATCGCCAGCATATAAAGCAGGATAAGAACAAACACCTTATTGCCAACATCCGCCACAGCAGCCATGGCCAGCTCTCCATCGCCTAAAAATTCAATAATAAAGGGAAAACACGAGAGGCCCGGAGCCAATGAAGGCAGTAACATCAGCAGGGTTCTGTGCTTTGCTGAATTCTTTTTCACGCCAAACCCACTCAACAGAAAGTTGGAGGATCCTAGTAATATAAAGTTGAAGAGTAAAGCCAAAACTGGTAAGATGATAAGACTCATCTCCAATTCAATCTTCAAAAGGGCTACAAAAATAGTGGCAGGCAAAGCAACACTTAAGATCAGCACCTTGATGCCTTTTAAGTTTTGCTCATTAGCTATCTTCTTTTGGAGTAACAAACCCAAAAGAATAAGTAATAGAAAGCCTACTGCCTTTTGAAAACCCAAACTCATTTAATTGCTTCTTACTTGTTGCTGAATTATACGATCACTTTTTTTAACGCTTTGCTAAAAATTTTCATTTCATCGAGTGTCCCCATACTTACTCTACAGTAGTTTTTACCATGAATCTCAAATGATCGCACACCAACGCCTTGCTCGGTCATCATTTTCAAAAATGCTTTGCCTTCCAGCTCAATAGGGAACAGCACGAAGCTGGTGTATGACTTCACATAGTCCATGCCCATGGCATCAAGACTGGCATATACATGCTCTCGGGATGCTGTATTTAGTTTCTTCGATTTTTCTAAAAATGTAGTGTCATCCATACTAGCTGAAGCAGCATATATGGAAGGGTAAGTGATGCCCATGCCTCCTCGGGTTATTTTTTGCAGTTTGTCCAAAGTCTCCTTCTGTGCCACCACATAACCTACTCTCAGACCTGCCATACCATGGATTTTAGAGAAAGTACGGGCTATGATTACATTTTTGCCTTTGTTGATCAACGAAACCATACTCTTCTGAACATCATTAGGCATGAAGTCAAGGTAAGCCTCATCTACAAACACAGGCACTTTCTCAGATACTCGCGAGCAGAATTCTTCAAGCTTTTTACCATCGGTAATAGTGCCAGTAGGGTTGTTAGGGTTACAGATGTAAACCAGCTTAGTATCAGCATCAATGGCCTTTTCCATACCCTCCAGATCGTGCGACCAATCATCTTTCAGTGGAACACCTTTCCAGCTGGCACCCGTAGCCTCCGCCACTCTTATTAAAGACATGTAAGATGGATCAGCTGAAACCACATTGCCACCATCTAGAAAAAGCACCATTCCTGTTTTCTCCAATAGGTCTGACGAGCCAGGGCCCATCATAATATTTTCAGCCGCTACACCTTCTTTCTTGGCAATCTTATCCATCAAATCAAACAGCTCGCGCCAGGCGTACCTGTTGCCTTTAACTGCCGCATCCTTAAAAGCTTCAAGCGCCTTTGGTGATGGCCCGTGAGGATTTTCATTGGCATTGAGTTTTGCCAATAATGCCTTTGGTTCTGCAAAGGGTTTATTGGCTACATGCTCCTTGAAAAAAGGACTGTATAAGAAATCGCCATATTTATCAGTGTTAGGAAATACTCTGGGTGTTTCTCCAAAACTCAAATGAGGAGCTATAGCGAGTCCGCCAATGGTTAGTAGTCCTGATTTAAGCCAATCTCTGCGGTTTAGTTTGGTTGATTCCATTTTAGTAGTGATTTATAGGTATTGATTTTAAGGCTAAGTATTGAGCAATGAATTCATCATTATTGCTGAATCAGGAAATCAAATTACTAATAAAATGGATGTGTTTTAAACTTATAGGATAATTTTTAACCCTATTTGGTTAATTATTTTTATGCAAACGATTTTTAAGGGTAAAATTTAAATCTACAATTATTCAAATGGTAGTATTTTTTTGCGTGGATGGTAAATTTTGACACGAGATTATTAGATTTAATATTGAATTGCGAAAGTATTTATTTCTAGCTGGTTGCTATCCGTAAATCTTTGCGTTAAAGTATGCAACTTTCGATTGTTCCGAACTGTTAATTGCCTCATAAATTAAATATGGAATTCCAATAAACCCCACTAACCCGCTAATAGCATAAATATTAGCTAATTCAAATATTTCGGTCAATACAACATAAACAGTTAAGCCTGTTCCAACTAAAAATATTAATGAAGCGATTAATCCTAAAGTTCTGTTTTTGGTGGCTTTAATATCATTGAGATCATACTTGTCAGATTTTCCACACTGATTACAGACAATTTCAGGTTTGGCACCAATTTTCTTGGCAAGAGCGAATCTGTCCACGGCACTTGACTTGAATGACAGGTATTGTCTACAATGGGTACACCTAGTTTGAAGAATCATGAATACTATTTTACAGTAAGACTAATCTAACAGAAATTACTAAGAGGATAAAATTTGTTCAATTTCATTGATTTGGATACTAGGCGTACCCAAATAATAAGTCTTACCTTGAAGTTTAAACTGAGTTACTCCAGATAGCCACCATACTTTTTCAAACTCTCCAATTTCATCAAAAGAGATCTCACTCTTGATGAAAATATTCCCATACAATGCAACTCTATTTTGCAGGTCAAGTTTCAGATATAGAGTCTTTCTTAAGAAGAGAAATATGAATAGGAGCACCCATATACATTCAAATAATATTACCAGAAACAGTCCAATAAGGTCAATGGTTAAGAAAATTTGGTTGTTAATAAAAGCAAATGCTATTAGTCCAAGAACGTAGACTGAAAGACTTAAGTAGTATATGAATTGAGGGGCGATGACTTTATGTCTATTCATAATACAAGAAACTTTTAAGTTGAATAATTCAGCAGCATCCAATTGTAAACCTAATCGAAATTCCTTAGAGCCAAAGCCTTACCTCTCCACAGGCAGGTCCAGTCTTTGCGCCCATTCGGTCCATGAGCCGTCATAAACAGCTTTGGGGTTATTGAGAATACCTTCGCTGCCTAGTAGAGTAACACAAGCCGTAACACCAGAGCCGCAACTAAAAACAAGCGGTTGATCTCTCACACCCAGTGACTCGAAAATTTCAGTAAGCTCTTCTTTTGATTTGAAGTGCCCATCGTCAATCAAGTCTTGAAACGGAACACTTAATGAGTTTGGAATATGGCCACCCCTTAAGCCTGCTCGTGGTTCTGGTTCAGTGCCATTAAATCGTCCTGCAGAACGGGCATCTATTACCACAAACTCTTGAGAATCAAGATTACCCTTCACATCCACCACGCTTTTAACCTGGCTAGTATCAAGCTTAGCTTTAAAATTTCCGATGGCTATCTTATGCGCTGTAATTGGTTCAGTTGGATAGCTAGCCTGTGCCCATCCGGGTAGTCCACCATCCAGCACCGCAACATTTTTATGACCCATCACTTTGTACATCCACCAAACCCGTGGTGCAGTATAGATGCCCATATTGTCATACACTACAATTTTGCTGTTGTTATTTATGCCTAACTTCTGGCTTGCCTGTTCAAAAGCAGCTTCTGAAGGTAGCGTATGCGGAAGGCCCGAGGCATTATCACTAAACTCACCTTCAAGGTCAAAAAACCTGGCTCCAGGAATTTTAATGCCATCGTAATCCGACTTCTTACCAGAAACATTCACCTTAAGACTCGCATCCAAAATCACTAAATCGGGATCATGGAGATTATCTTTTAACCAGGCCGCAGATACAACAGCATTCATCATATTTTCTTTAAGTGAGTGATAAAACCGCTCGTTTTAAGGACATGATATATCCCAAATGCACGCCTTCATGCACATTATTAAAATTAATGGCATCTTCAATAGAGTTCAGCTCATAGCCATAACTTGTAGGATACTTATCGAACTTTTTAAACAATCCGGCATTGTAATCCTGCTCCAGCTTATCTACTAAACTTTGGGAATGCTTCTTTAAACGCTCAAGATCTGAATGTTCAAAATTAGGAGATGGTAAAGTGCCCTTGGCAAACTTATCGAGCAAGTCACCTTCAACATTCAAAGGATTACCAGACAATTTGTAACACAAAAGTTGCTGCGTTACAATAACATGCCCAAGATTCCAGATTAGGTTGTTGTTAAACCCTTGTGGGATAACATTCAGCTGCTCAAGTGTCAAATCTTTTATAGCAGCCAGTTGATTTCTTCTGGTTGTCTTTAGAATTTCAAATGCCTCTTTCATTCTTCAATTGTATAATAATGCCTATACAAATAAAGGGATTAATTGAAATAAATTAGGCAGAATTGGAGGTTAACCTTACCGTATCTTACTTTTTATATTTCTTTTTCAGATAGTCTTTATACTGCTTCACAAACTTCTCCACCTTTGGTCTTGAAACTGAGTAAACATAGGGCTGATTGGGATGCAGTTCATAATAATTCTGGTGATAATCTTCAGCAATATAAAATTTGGTGAAAGGCACAATCTGAGTCACAATCTTGGAGTCATATTTTCCCGACTTGTCTAGGTATTCCTTTCTATCTTCTGCAGCTTTCTTCTCCGCCTCAGTTTGGTAAAAAATCGCAGATCTATATTGCTTACCTACATCCGGACCCTGACGGTTTAATGTCGTTGGGTCATGACTTGCGTAAAAGAACTCTACTAAAAGTTCATAGCTAACTACAGAAGGATCATAGGCTATTCTAACTGCTTCAGCATAATTAGTCAAACCAGCGCCTACCATTTCATAGGTAGGGTTATCAATAGTACCTCCAGAGTAACCAGAAACCACATCTACCACTCCATTTACTCTTTCAAAAACAGCCTCAGTGCACCAGAAGCAGCCACTGGCGAAATAAGCCGTGTCTAGCTTAGCAGCAAGAGCTGCATCCACAACCTCCGATTCTGATTGCTTTTCTTCATCACTATTCTGCTTGGCAGCACAGCATACTAATAGAATACTACAAAGAATGAGCGTTAGGGTATTGAAGATTTTCATAAGTCTAGTTTTAGGTTCAATTGTTCTAACTTTCATAAAGTTAGAATGTTTCATTCATAAATGACTTATAAACGACATTTGGTCGATTAATGGATTTAATGTGAATTAAAACAAGGTATAATTTCCCCCCTTTCTAAATGCACTTAAATTCCATGGTGGAGATTTTCGATCTTTAAAATGCTTACCTGCTGATATTTTGAAAAGCTTTTCAATGGCCAGAGCAATGTTGCCCTCACCACGCATGCGCCTCCCAAATTCACTATCGTTCGCATGCCCATCATGCATGGCTCTGATTTGGTTCATCACTTTGTCCTTTCTGTCAGGATAATGAACCCCAAGCCAGTCTTCAAAGATGTTTGATATTTTACCATTGAGTCTAACGGTAGTGTAGCCAGCGCCCAAAGCACCATGATCAGCAGCAGCTTCAATTATTTTAGGAATCTCATGATGGTTTAAGCCCGGTATAATAGGCGCGTTCATGATGATAACTGGAATACCCGCTTGGGTCAGCTCTTTTATTGTCTGTAGTCTTTTTATGGCGCTTGCAGTTCTGGGTTCCATTACTTGCCTAAGCTTCTCGTTTAACGTGGTTATTGAGATCACCACTTTGGCCAATCCCTTTTCAGCCAATGGTTTGAGGATATCTATATCTCTTGTTACCAAAGCATTCTTGGTAATGATCCCCACAGGATGTTGGTACCTCTGAAATACTTCCAGTAAAGACCTGGTTATTTTCAGCTTCTTCTCAATAGGCTGATAGCAGTCGGTATTGCCAGAAAGTATGATGGGTTTGGCCTTCCATGATGTTTGAAGCAGATGCTTTTCAAGCAGCTCAGCGGCATTCTTCTTTACTACAATCTTACTTTCAAAATCTAACCCCAGATTAAAGCCCCAGTACTCGTGGGTTTTGCGAGCGTAGCAATAGATACAGCCATGCTCACAACCTTGATATGGATTCAACGAGTATTCCATACCCACATCAGGGCTGGTCACTTTGTTTACAACTTTGTTGGGGGTCTCGTAAAAGAGCTCTGTTTTGGGCCGCTCCAGTAATATTTGCTCGTCAATGCCTTCTATATTATCTGTAACAATTTCTGATTTCAGAAAATCGTTGCTTACACTGGATTGCGTACCTCTCCCTTTGAGCAGATCATTCATATTCTAAATTACTA
>NZ_SMLV01000024.1 GCF_009711525.1 Fulvivirga lutimaris | reverse complement strand
ACAGGGGAGATAGTTATTAATTTGGATCCTTATGCCAATGATCCAGGTGTGGATGGTATAGCAGATACCTACACTTATAGTATAACAGGTCAGAACACAGGTTTTAATGATAGTAATAATACGGGAACCTTCTTAGAGTTAGAAGATGATACTTATGATGTGATTGTTACCAATAATGATCTTGGTTGTCCATCAGATGTGGTTCCGGTAGTAGTAAGTGATATTCAGGTGTTGCCTACCATTGATTTCACAATGAACCCAAATACAAGGTGCGTAGCTCCATTCAATGGTTCAGTAACATTAAATTTAATAGACACAAATCCAGTGGACTTTACTACCCATACAGTAAACTGGTATGATGGAGC
>NZ_SMLV01000008.1 GCF_009711525.1 Fulvivirga lutimaris | reverse complement strand
CCTAACCCGATCAATAACAGATTTCCAGGATTATTCCCAGAGTTTGTTCAGGAGTACACTATGCCTGATGGTTCAATTGAGGAGGTTTCTGCACCTTACCAGATCAAGCCTAATGATATCATTGGTGGATTCTTCGAAACTGGTAGAGTGGTAGAAAATGCAGTAAGTATTTCTGCAGGTTCTGAGAAGGCAAGTATCAATGGTGGTTTCTCAAGAATGGA